>CAZSKV010000260.1:0-2404 GCA_964607495.1 uncultured candidatus Brocadiaceae bacterium | reverse complement strand
CCCGCCCACCTGCTGTGGATGCTGGAGAACCTGGCGGCGGGCGTGGTCGTGAACCCCATTCGCGTGCCCGAGGACGTGAAGCGCGACGCGCGCACCGCCCTCGATCGCATGCTCGCACTGAAGGGCACCGGCGCGGTCGCGATCGGCGCCGGCATGGCGAAGGACTGAAGATGAGCGATTTCGACACGCCCGGCGACGAAGCGCTTCCCCTGGTCTCGATCGGCGAGCCCGGCGAAGCGCCGGCCGTCGGCGTCTACGGCGCACCGCGTCCCGCGGTGCCCGAGCGCGTGCCGCTCGCGCCGCGCACCAAGGGCTGCGCGTCAGGCGCCGGCTCGCTCGGCGCGGTCGAGAGCGGCGAGTTCCGCCGCCTGCCGAGCTGGCTCAAGATCCAGCTGCCCGGCCAGGGCGACTACGCAGAGACCAAGGCGCTGCTGCGCACGCAGAAGCTGGTGACCGTGTGCGAAGAGGCCCGCTGCCCGAACCTGGGCCACTGCTGGGCGCGCGGCACCGCGACGATCATGATCCTGGGCGAGTTGTGCACGCGCCGCTGCGGCTTCTGCGCCGTGGCGCCGGGCAAGCCCAACGGCTGGGTTGACTGGGACGAGCCGCGCCGCGTGGGCGAGAGCGTGGCCGCCATGAACCTGCGGCACACCGTGATCACGTCGGTGGCGCGCGACGACCTGAAGGACGGCGGCAGCACGATCTTCGCGAACGTCATCACCGAGATCCGCAAGCGCTCGAAGACCGTGATCGAAGTGCTGATCCCCGACTTCCGCGGCAGCATGGACGACCTGCAGCGCGTGATCGACGCGCGGCCCGAAGTGATCAACCACAACGTCGAGACCGTCGAGCGCCTGCACCCGGTGGTTCGCCCGAGCGCGCGCTACGCGCGCAGCCTCGAGGTCCTGAAGCGCGTGAAGGACAGCGGCACGGGCATCAAGGCCAAGAGCGGCATCATGCTGGGCCTGGGCGAGACCGACGACGAGGTGAGAGCCACGCTCGAGGACCTGCGCGCGCACGGTTGCGACCTGCTCACGATCGGCCAGTACCTGCGCCCGTCCAAGTTCAACCTGCCGGTGGTCGAGTACGTGCACCCCGACAAGTTCGCGTACTGGAAGCAGGTCGCGGACGAGCTGGGCTTCGAGGGCGCCGCGAGCGGTCCGCTCGTGCGTTCGAGCTACCACGCCGACCTGCTGGCCGGCACGGTCAAGCCGGGCGAGAACTCGAAGGCCGAGTAGGCCGCGCGGCGAAACGACGAGGCCGGCGTCCCGCGCGGGACGCCGGCCTCGATCGCTTCCGCCGGAACGCTACTGGTCGTCGCGGTCCAGCCAGTTCTTCCAGGCGGTCTCGTTGAACGGCCGGCCGAGGAAGTCCGACACCAGCTGCGCTGCCGGCTTGGAGCCGCCCGGGGCCAGCACCTTCATGCGGTAGTCCTTCGCCGCGCCGGGTGCCAGCGGGTGCGCGGGGTCGAACTTCGAGAACAGGTCGAGCGCGATCACCTTGGACCACATGTACGTGTAGTACACGGCCGAGTACCCGTTCAGGTGGCCGAACGCGCACTGGAAGTGCGTGCCCTCGACGAACGGGAACGGCTGGTACTTCTTCACG
Source organism: uncultured candidatus Brocadiaceae bacterium (assembly GCA_964607495.1). Classification (GTDB taxonomy): domain Bacteria; phylum Planctomycetota; class UBA1135; order UBA1135; family UBA2386; genus CAZSKV01. The sequence continues at coordinate 796 of CAZSKV010000260.1, read as the reverse complement.
AGGCCCGAGAACAGCTCGGTCGTGTCCACGCCCTTCGGGTCGCGGTCGTAGCACGCCAGCGACGAGCCGGCATAGACCATCTGCCGGCGCACGTCGAGGCCCTTGGCGAACGCGTTCGCGCGGTTCATGCGCTTCACCAGGTCGGCGGGCACCGGCTCGTTGGTCTGGTAGTGCTTCGCGAACGTGGCCAGCACCTCGGGGCTCTTCATCCACTCCTCGAGCATCTGCGAGGGCGCCTCGACGAAGTCCTGCTCGGTGCGGATGCCGCCCACGCCCACCCACTGGCCGTGGCCCGCGAACATGGTGTGCAGCAGGTGGCCGAACTCGTGGAAGAAGGTGACCGCGTCACCGATCTCGCACAGGCCGGGATCGTTCGCGTCACCGCCGGGGAAGTTGCACAGCAGCGCGGCCTCGGGGATCTGCCGGCCCGCGATGCCCGTGCGAATGTCGAACTGCGCCGCGTGGTTGTACTTGTCGGCGCGCGGGTGCATGTCGAGGTAGAAGCGGCCCGCCAGCTTGCCGCCGTCGTAGATCTCGTAGCACTCCACCGACGGATGCCACACCGGCGCGTCCGGCACGCGGCGGAACTCGACGTCGAACAGCGTCGCCGCGGTCTTGAGGATGCCCTCCTGCACGCGCGTGTACGGCAGGTAGGGGCGCATGGTCTGGGAGTCGAAGTCGTACTCGGCCTTGCGCACCTGCTCCTTGTAGTAGTTGACCTGCCAGAACTCGACCGCCGTCGCGTTCGGATAGTCCTTGCGCTTGCCCGCGAGCAACTGCTGGTACTCGCGCGCCT
>CAZSKV010000259.1:0-4580 GCA_964607495.1 uncultured candidatus Brocadiaceae bacterium | reverse complement strand
GCGCTCGGCGCTGACGCCGAGCACGTTGTCGACGACGTTCGCCAACAACTTCTCGGGCGCACCGACCAAGATCGTGAACAAGAAGATGATCTCGCTGCCGGTGATCACGACGGGGAACACCTCGCCGAGCAACTTCGTGGTCAAGATCCCGATGGATGTGCCGTTCGTGTGGACGCCGCAGGCCGGCACGACGTTGCTCTACGAGAGCGCGCGCACGGCCGGCAGCCACACCCAGATCGACTACTTCATGGACATCTTCAACAACACGTCGACCATGCCCGGAACGCGTCTCTACGCCGTGGGCAATCCAACGGCCCTGACGGGGTCGCTCGGTCTCGGCTACGGCGTGGTCATGGGCTTCGTCCAGGGCGGCGGTGGCGGCGCGATCCCGTCACTCTCGAGCACCGACGTGCCGGCGATCGGTCAGACCTACAACCTGAGCCTCGGCTCGGCGAAAGGTGGTACGCAGTCCGTGCTGATCATCGGCAGCTCGAAGACGGCCTGGGGCAGCTTCACGCTGCCGCTGAACCTCGGCTTCCTGGGCGCCTCGGCCTGCAACGTGCTGGCCAGCGTGGATGCGACGCTCGTCCTGCCGACCACGGTCGGGGGCACGGCGACGTTCCCGCTGCCGGTGCCGAACAACAAGGCGTTCATCCAGGCCAACCTCTTCCACCAGATCGGCGTCCTCGACCCCGGCGCGAACAGCCTCGGCCTGGCGTTCACGAATGGGCTGCAGGCGAAGATCGGCGGCCAGCCCTGAACCGGCGCTGCGATCGACGCTCCGACCATTGCCAGAGCCCGCGGGACCTTGCCAGGTTGCCGCGGGCTCTGGCATTCTCGTGATGTGTACGCCCGCCTCCTGATCACCCTGGCCCTGCTGGCTGCTGGCGCAGGCGCGCAGCCGCCTTCCGAGCCGAAGCCGCGCTGGCTCGTCGAGCTGGCCGACCGGAGCTTCGATCTCGAGGGTTTCCGCGCGGCCGTGACCAGTGGCGCACCGGCCGACCGGGTCGCAGACCTCGTCCGTGACCTCGAGTCCCGGGCGCGCGCCGACCAGGGCGAGCTCGCCGCGTGGATCGTGGCCAGGGGTGGCAGGGTGCATGCGCAGTGGTGGCTGGTCAACGGCCTGTCCGCCGAGATGTCCGTGGAGACCGCGACCGCGCTGCGCCTGCAGCCGCGCGTGCGCACGGTCGAGCCCGATGCCGTCGTGGCCCCGGCCGGGGCGCGCAAGATCAAGGAGGCGACCAACGGCAAGAACCACTGCGCCGACGCGTTGCAGGCCCTGAGCATCCACGGGCAAGGGGTCACGATCGCAATCGTCGACTCCGGGCAGGACGAGAAGCTCGGCACGCTCGCACGGCCACATGCCACCTACTTCGTGAACGGCGACACCGGCAACTCGAGCGGAGGCGGCCTCGGCGGCTCGCGCCTGCTCGCGAACTTCCAGATCGGCCAGGTCACGGCCGACGACGTGACCGGCCACGGCACCGCAGTGATGGGCGTCGCCGCCGGCGAGAAGTGGAACCAGCACGCTTCCTCCGACCGCGGTCATGCGCCGCGGGCCGGGATCCTCGGTTACGGGATCGCCGAGGACCTGCAGGCCAACACGCTCTTTTCGACGCTGATCACCGCCTGGCAGAAGGTCGCCGCCGACCGCGTGGCCTACAAGATCGTGGCCGCCAACAACAGCTATCTGGGCGCACCATCACCGACGCACCTGTCGCAGCAGGCGCTCGACGCCTGTGCACTCCACGCCGACGTCCTGATCACGGTCGCAGCCGCGAACTTCGGCGCCTCGACGGCGTCCTCGCAGTCCTGCGCGAACGGCCTCGCAGTCGGGGCGGTCCACACCGACACGCATGTCGTCGCCGAGTTCTCCTCCCGTGGGCCGCTGCAGAGCGACACGGCGCGCTTCTATCCCGACCTGTGCGCGAACGGCGTCAACCTCGTGTGCCCGCTGCGCGACACCGAGGCGGCGGGCACGAACTACGTCGCGAGCGGCACCTCGTTCGGGGCGCCGCAGGTGTGCGGCGCGGCTGCGCTCTACCGCGCAGTGCGCGCGACCGCGAACGCACTCGAGACCAAGGCGGCGCTGCTGGCGACGACCGACGACCTGACCGGCCAGAACCTCGTCTGGCCGCTGAACACGCGGAACGCCTACGGTCTCGGCTACCTGCGCGACGACCGCTTGATCGCGCTCGCCCAGGGCGGCGGCCTGCTCGCGAACTCGAACCTGACCTCCACGACGACGACACGCACGTTCGTCCTGCCGGTGCAGGCAGGCCGCTGGTACGCGGCGGTCGTGACCTGGCCACGCCAGGTGCTTGCGAGCAGCGCCTGGAGCAACCTCGACCTCTTCGCGCGAGTGGGCACGCAGACCCTGGCCGCCGCGACGAGCCCGCGCAATCTCTACGAGAAGGTCGTGTTCGCCGCGCCGGCGGCGGGTTCGGTCACGCTCGAAGTCCAGGGCCTGGGGCTGGAGACCGCCGACGTGCCGATCGCGCTCGCGGCGATCGAGGTGCCGCCGCCGTTCCAGATGGGTTCGCTGACCAGCTATGGCCAGGGCTGCAGGGGCACCGGCTGGCCGTACTCGATCCAGCTCTCGGCACCGACGGGCTACCTCACGAAGTTCGGCAACAGCTGGACCGAGGAGCCGCTCGGCTCGCTCGATTGCAGGGTGCAGGTCGTGTTCGACCAGCAGGCGGTGCCGTTCGCGCTGTCCGCAGCCGGCGTCGCGCTGCGCCACGACGAGGTCGCGTTCGCCCCGAGCAAGACCTACGCGTTCGAGCTGGAGATCGAGATGGGGCTGTCGCCGAACCCTCCCGGCAGTCTCGCGCCGACCCTCGCGAACAACGTCGTGCCCGGCTCGCTGCAGCAGGTGCTCGCGAAGCGGCGAATCGACATCGTGCCGCAGAACGGCACGAACGGCGCTCCCGACAACTGGCCGATCCGTCTCGTCTACGACCAGCTCTTCGTCTACCTGCAGCAGCCGGGCCGCCATCTGCTCTGGCAGGCCACGCACACGAACAACCAGCCCGCGGGCGGTGATGCCTACACGTTCTTCGCCGACGCGGTCTTCGATGGCAGCGCGCAACCCTTGCTCGGCAGCGTGCTCGCGATGCCTGCGAACAGCACGACCGGTGCGGTGCGCAGGGGCCTGGGTCCGGTGCTCGCCTGGATCCAGCTCGGCAGCCAGGGGGCCGCGCCCTTGCTCGGCGGCGCCGAGTATCCGCACATCGGCACGAGCTTCCGGCTGCTGCTCGACCAGGCGCGGCAGTTGAGCGCCGGCTCGCTGCTGCTCGGCACGTCACGCACGAGCTTCGGGACGGTCACGCTGCCCTTCGACCTGACCGTGCTCGGAGCTCCTGGATGCGCACTCCTCGCCAGTCCCGAGATCCTCGTCCCGCTGCAGTCGGATGCCCGCGGCACCACCGCGATCGGCCTGACCCTGCCGAACGATCCTGGCCTGGTCGGCAGCAGCGTGTTCGGCCAGGCCTTCCTCCTCGACCCGGCGGCGAACCCGCTCGGGCTCGCGTGGTCGAACGGGATGCAGGTCAAGGTCGGCGGCACCCGATGACACGGGCGGCTGCGCGCGGACTGGTCCCGTTCCAGGACGGTCCGGGCGATGTCGATTCCAGACCGCCGCATCCCGCGTCGATCCTCGGGCAGTCCCAAGGGGAGGCACGTCGATGCAGAACCAGGCCACCATCCGCAGCTCAGGCTTCACGCTCGTCGAGACGATGATCGTCGTCAGCATCCTGTCGATCATCGCGGGGGTTGCCGTCCCCAACCTCGTCGCCAGCCGCTCGATCGCCAACGAGTCGGCCGTGGTCGCGACGCTGCGTTCGGTGGCGACGGCGCAGTTCAAGTTCAAGACGATGGGCCTCGTGGACGTCGATCGGAACGGCCAATTCGAGTACGGGACCTTCGGCGAGCTCTGCGGGGCGACGAACCTGCGCGGCACCGCCGAGAAGCTGAATCCGCACGTGCTGTCGGTCAAGTTCTCGCAGACCGATGCCAGCGGCCGGATCACGGACCACGGTTACCACATCGCCGTGCACCTGCCGGACGCGGCCGGCAACGGCCTCGCCGAGACGAGCGGCAACCTCGCCGCGGTCGACCCGTTGCTCGCCCAGGACTACTGGACGGTCGTGGCCTGGCCGCTCGTGCGCGGGCGCTCGGGCAAGGCCGCCTACTTCGTGAACCAGTCCGGCACGATCCTGAAGTGTGAGGGCGGCACCTACAGCGGCACGAGCAGCATCCCGGCTCCGGGCTGCGCCCTGGTCGGCACGCCGAGCGCGAACTTCATTGCTGCGCAGGACCTGGCCGTGAACACGAACGGCGCGGACGGCCAGCGCTGGGTCGCGGTGAACTGAGCCGGGCTGTGGGTTGAAAGTTCGCTGTCCGAAGCTATCGTCCGCCCTCCCCCCAGAGCGCGCAGGTGGCGGAATTGGCAGACGCACTAGCTTGAGGGGCTAGCGCCCGTCAAGGGCATGCAGGTTCAACTCCTGTCCTGCGCACCATTAGGTACCGCGTACTTTTCTATCAGGATCAGTTCCCGACTCCTGGCGCGCTCCGCGCGC
>CAZSKV010000258.1:0-8684 GCA_964607495.1 uncultured candidatus Brocadiaceae bacterium | reverse complement strand
TGCTCGCCGGGCTCGCCTGCGCCGTGCATTGCGGGGAGAGCGGGACGCTGAGCGCCGAGGCGACCTACCTGAAGGTGGCGTTGACCGCCGAGTCGTTCGACCAGGGCCGGCATCCGACGTCGCTGATGGGCGGCGCCGAGCTCCTGCGCGCCCGGTTCCAGGCCTGCCGCGGGGCGCACAACGGCCACGCGCCGGCCAAGGAGCTGCAGGACGTGCTCAGCGGCGCGCGCAAGCTCGCGATCCACGCGCGCACGCACGCCGAGATCAGCAGCGCGCTCGAGCTCTGCGAGCAGTTCTCCGTGCAGCCCGTGCTGATCGACGCGACCGAGGCCGAGAAGAGCCTCGCGCGGCTCGAGGCACTCAAGGCCTCGCTGGTGCTGGCGCCGCTGACGCTCGACAGCAGCCCACAGCTCTTGCGGCTGCCTGCCCTGCTCGCCGCGCACAAGATCCCGTTCTCGTTCCGCGCCGACCGTCCCGGTGAGCTCCGGCTCGCGGTCGCACTGGCGCTGCACCATGGGCTGCCGCGCGCCGCGGCCTGGCAGGCGCTGCTGCGCACGCCTGCAGAACAATGCGGCCTTCCGGAAGGCGCCGGCGCGCTGCGCGCCGGCATGAACGCCGACTTCGCGGTCTACGACGGCGACCCGCTCGACCTGTCCAGCCGCCTCGTCGCGGTCCATGTCGGCGGCAAGAAACTCGAGAGCAAGCCATGAAAGCGATCCACGTGCTCGGCACGGCACTCTGCGCCGCCGGCCTCCTGCTCGCCCAGGAACAGGTCACGGTCCTGCAAGGGGCCAAGGTCATGCCGGCCTCCGGGCCACCGATCGAGAACGGTGTGGTCGTGATCGCGGGGGGCAAGGTCCAGCTCGTCGGCGGCAAGGACACGCCGATCCCGCAGAACGCGCGCGTGATCGACGCCACCGGCAAGGTCGTGACCCCCGGATTCGTCGACGCGGCGACGCTGCTCGGCGTCGATCCCCGCGACCAGAACGAACAGTCCGACGAGGTCACGCCGCACATGCGGATCCTCGACGCGTTGAACCCCACCGACAAGCGCTTCGTGCGCGCGCGCCGCGCCGGGGTGACGACCCTGCAGGTCAATCCGGGCAACCGCAACGTGATCGGCGGCACGGGCGTGGTCCTGAAGACCCACGGGGACACGATCGCGCAGATGCTCCTCGCCGATCGCTCGGGCCTGCGCGTGACGCTCGGCGGCGAACCGTCGCGCGGCAACATGGCGATCCGCGGCGGCACGCCGGACTCGATCTACTTCCGGCGGCCGACGACGCGCATGGGCGTCGTGTGGGCGCTGCGCAAGGCGTTCTACGACGCGATCACCTACCGCGAGAAGCGCACGGCCGGCGCCAACGCGAACGGTGGGGCCGCGACCGCGATGGCCGAGAACCCGGCGTTCGAGGTGCTCTTGCTCGCGCTCGACAAGAAGCTGCCCGTGCGCACCACCGCGCGGGCCGAACAGGACATCCGCACGGCGTTGCGGATCGCGCAGGAGTTCGGCTACGAGACGATGCTCGAGGATCCGACCGAGGCCTGGCGCGTGCTCGAGCTGATCGCCCAGAGCAAGGTCAAGGTGCTGTTCGGACCCTGCGCGCAACGCGCCTCGGGCGAGGCCCGCGGCGACGGCGCGGAGGGCCGCGACACCACGCTGGTCGAGATGGCCAAGGCCAACATCCCGTTCGCCCTGACCACCGCTGGCAGTGGCACCGACCTCGCGAAGGAAGCGATGTTCGCGGTGCGCAACGGCCTCTCGCCCGAACAGGCCCTGCAGGCGGTCACGCTCGTGCCGGCGCAGATCCTCGGCATCGACCAGCGCGTCGGCTCGCTCGCTGCGGGCAAGGACGCGGACCTGCTGGTGTGGAGCGGCGACCCCTTCGACCCGACCAGCAGACTCGAGACGACTTTCATCAACGGCAAGGAGATCCAGTGAAGTCCCCAGCTCTCGCTCTCGTCGCCGCACTCCTGAGTGCGATCAGTGTGGCGGCCCAGGACGCCGTCGCCATCAAGGCCGGCAAGCTCATCACGATCTCCGGTCCGCCGCTCGAGAACGCGGTCATCCTGATCGAGAACGGCAAGATCAAGGCCATCGGCAAGGAGCTGAAACCCGCCTGGAACGCGCGCGTGATCGACGCCTCGGACAAGACCGTCATGCCGACCTACGTGCTCGCGCACACGAGCGGCGGCCTGTCGTCTGGCGACACCGAGAACATGCCGAACGTGCCGTACCTGACCGTGCAGGACGCGGTCGACCCGGCGTCGACCTTCTTCGAGGAGGCGCTGCGCAACGGCATCGGCACGATCCATGTCGTCCCCGGCAACCGCACGCTGATCGCGGGCCAGGGCATGGTCGTGCGGCCCTACGGCAAGACCGTCGAGGACATGGCCGTGCAGACCCGCAGCGCGCTCAAGATGTCGCTGCAGGGCCAGGGCGGCTCGCGCATCGCCCAGCTCAAGAAACTGCGCCGGGCGCTCGAGGACGTGCGCGAGTACATGAAGGAATACGAGCGCAAGAAGGCCGAGTTCGCGCAGGAGAAGGCCGCGGGCGCGAGCGGCGACAAGAAGGAGTTCAGCGAAGAGATCGAGTTCCAGAAGAAGCCGATCGTGGACCTGCTGAACAAGAAGCTCGGCGCGTTCCTCTACGTGCCGGGCGCCGCCGAGCTGCCCGAAGCGCTGCGTATCCCGGCGGAGTTCCAGTTCCGGGCGACGCTCGTGCTGGGCGCCCAGTGCCACAAGGCGGTGCCGGTCGTGGCTGCGACCCGGCAGACCGTCGTGCTCGACGACGACCTCGAGTTCTACGAGCAGGAACCGGACAGCGAGGTCGAGACCCTGGTGTGCCCGCCGGCCCTGATGCACAAGGCGGGGGTCGTCTTCGCGCTCTCGATCGACACCAACGTCGACAGCCCGCGCCGCTATCCGTGGTGGCAGATGGCGACCGCGATCCGGCACGGCGTCGACCGGGAGTCGGCGCTCAAGGCCCTGACGCTCGTGCCCGCGCAGATCCTCGGCCTGGCGGACCAGTTCGGGAGCGTCGAGGAAGGCAAGGTCGCGAACCTGCAGATCCTGAGCGGCGATCCCCTCAAGGCCACGACCTGGGTCGAGACCGTCCTGCTCGAGGGCCAGGTCGTCTACGAGCGCAGCAAGGACCGGCGCCTGCAGTACGTGACCGGCAAGCAGGACCCCAAGGCCGCGGAGAGCAAGTGAGATGCGCCTAGCCGCCCTGGTTTCGCTCGGAACCGCGCTCGCGCTCGCGCTGCCGGCGCCGGCGCAGAGCCACCCGACGCTCGCGGTGCACTGCGGCAAGATCTACCTCGGCGACGGCCGCGTGCTGCAGGACGCCTGGCTCCTGGTCAAGGACGGGCTCGTGCAGGACGTCGTCGTCGGCAAGCAGCCGCCGGCCGGCATGCCGGTCGTCGATGCCAGGGACAAGGTCGTGATCCCGGGTCTCGTGGCCGCGGACTGCGACCTCTCGGGTCACCAGGACTCCCCCTACCAGGTCACGCCGGACTTCAAGGCGATCGACGGTTTCGACCTGACCAGGTCCTACAAGCGCGCGCTCTCGGGCGGCGTCACGACGGCCTATCTGGCTCCGGGCCGGAACCGGCTCGTGCCCGGCCAGGGCTCGGTCGTCAAGCTCTTCGGCGACGACCTGCTGCGGCGCGTGCTCGCGGAGACGAACTGCCTGCGCCTGACCCTCGGGCGCGAGAGCACGCAGGCGCCCGCCCTCTTCGAACCGACAGCGGCCCCGACCTCCGACGACCCGCTGCTGCCGGCACGCAAGCAGTGGCCTTCGGCCCGGATCTCGCAGCTGCACGAGCTGCGGCGGATCTTCGCCGAGGCCGAGGGGAGCAAGGAACCGACCCTCGGCCCCGGCGCGGTCGAGGACCAGTACGAGGTCTCCCCGCTGCGGCGCGCAAACCGGGGTGAGCTGGCGCTGCGCATCGCCGCCAAGGAGCCCCAGGATCTGCAGCGCGCGTTGCTCTTCGCGCAACAGCTCAAGTGCCGGCTCGTGCTCGAGCAGCCGGTCGGGCTCGACAAGGTCGCGAGCGCAGCCGCGGCGCAGGGCGCGCTCGCGGTGTTCCGGGTCCCGGTGCGCCCCGGCGTCGCGAATCCCGGCGGCGAGGACCGCGCGGTCGACCGCCAGCAGAAGCCCCTCGACCTCGACGCGCTGGCCACGGCCGCCGCGGCCGGCGTGCCGGTGGCGCTCGCGCCCGGCAACGACGACGACCTCGACGACTTCCTGCTGGTCGCGGCGCTCGCGATCCGGCACGGGTTGACCACCGAGCAGGCGCTGCTCGCGATCACCGCGAACGCGGCCAGGGCGCTCGGCGTCGACCAGCAGGTCGGCACGCTGACCGCCGGCAAGCACGCCGACTTCCTGGTGCTCTCGGGCGAGCCGTTCGCGATCGGCACGCTGGTCGAGAAGACCTACGTCGACGGCGTCCTGGCCTACTCCCGTGATTCCGGGCACGAGATCCTGGCCGTGCGCGCGACGCGGGTCATGACCGGCGACGGCCGCACGCTGCGCTCGGGCGTGATCCTGGTCGAGGACGGCAAGATCAAGGCCGTGGGCGAGGATCTCTCGGTCCCCTACGGCGCGCGCGTGCTCGACATCGAGGGCACGGTCGTGCCGGGCTTCATCGACGCCTGCACGCACATGGGCCTGTCGGGCGAGTCGCAGGGCATCCCGAACGGCGCCCCCGACCAGCTCGTGGCCGACGCCGTCCGCCACGACGACCCGCTGTTCCAGAAGGCGCTCGAGGCCGGCGTGACGACCGCGCTCGTGGCCGGCCGTGACGGCGCGCCGATCTCCGGCCGCGTCGCGGCGCTCAAGACCGGCGCACGCAACCACGCAGCGATGGTGCTCAAGGAGACGGCCGCGATCCGGCTCGTGCAGGACGCGATCGGACCCGAGGCGACGCGGCCGCTCAGCGAGATGCTCGAGCGCACGAAGCGCTACGTGCAGGCCTTCGTCGACTACGAGAAGTCGCTGAAGGACCCCAACGCCCCGAAACCGGTCGTGCAGCAGCCGGCGCCCGCAGCGGACGACCCGATCTCGGGCACCTGGTCGCTCGAGCTCAAGAACACGCCGATCCCGGTGCAGATCACGATCCTGCTGTTCCTGAAGCTCGAGGGCACGAAGGTCACCGGCAAGTCGCAGTTGCGCATGCAGGGCCGCGACGGCCAGACGATCGACATCCAGGGCGGCACCTTCGAGAACGGCACGCTCGTCGTCGAGTTCCGCGGCCTCGGCGGCCAGGGCAAGCTCGAAGCCAAGGTCGAGGGCGACCGCTTCGAGGGCACCTTGACCGGCGGGCCGATGGGCTCGATCCAGGTCAGCGGGACGCGCACCAGCAAGGACGAGTCCGCGCCGGCCGCGGGCGCGGGTCCTGGCTCGAACAAGCCGCGCATCGACCAGAGCCAGGAGCCGTTGCGCGCGCTGCTCGAGAAGAGGATCCCGGCGATCGTGCGCTCGCAGCGCGCCCCGGCGATCGAGGCCGTCGTGAAGTGGTTCGAGGAGCAGAAGCTCCCCTATGTGCTGACCGGGATCGACGACGCGCTGGAGACGCCGGAGACGCTCGGCGGCTGCAAGCAGGTGCTGCTCGCGCCCGAAGCCGTGCAACCGCAGGCGAAGCAGAGCGCGAACGCGGCCAAGAAGCTGGCCGAGCGCGGCGTCCGGATCGCGCTGGGTTCGCACGCGACCGCCGGGGCGCGCTACCTGCCCGTGCACGCGGCCTACGCGGTGCGCTACGGCCTCGATCCCGAGACCGCGCTCGCGGCGATCACCCTGGACACCGCGCGGATGTTCCAGATCGACGACCGGGTCGGCTCGCTGGCCCGCGGCAAGGACGCCGACTTCGTGGTGTTCTCGGGCAATCCCTTCGAGATGGAGAGCCGCGTGCTGCTCGTGGTCTGCAACGGGGAGATCGTGGTCGACCGGCGCGTCGAGAGCCGGAAGGAGCGGGCCAGGTGAGGCGCACCGCCATCCTGCTCGGCGTGCTGGTCCCGCACCTGGCCGGGTTGCTCGGGGCGCAGGAGCCGCTCTCGATGCAGATCTGGTACGGCAACCGCCCGAAGACCGAAGCCGCACACAAGGTCGCGAAGTGGGGCCCACGCGGACTGCCGAGTCCGGCCCTCGCGTTCCGCGCCGCGAAGCTCGTGACCTGCGAGGGCGAGCCGATCGACGACGGCGTGATCCTGGTCAAGGACGGCCTGATCCGGGCCCTCGGCCGCCGCAGCGAGGTCACGATCCCGCCCGAGTACGAGGTGCGTGACGTCGGCGAGCACTGGATCGTGCCGGGCCTCGTCGACCTGCACTGCCACGTCTCGGGGGCGGGCTTCGACCTGAACGACACCGTGCATCCGACGAATCCGGAGATGCGGACCATCGACCTGATCACGCTGAACCACCCGCAGATCCAACGCGCGGTCGCGGGCGGGGTCGCGACGGTGCTCTACATCCCGGGCTCGGGTTCGAACATGGGCGGCTTCGGCACGCTGACCAAGTCGTTCGGGGACCCGCGCGAGGCGCTGGTCCGCTTCCCCGGCTCGTTGAAGATCGCGCAGGCCGGCAATCCCGAGCGCATGTCAGGGGATCTCGGCATGACGCGCATGGGCATGAACCAGGGCCTGCGCTTCACGCTCGAGCGCGGCCGCCGCTACTACCAGGCCTGGGAGGACTTCGACGCCGGCAAGGGGCCCAAGCCGGAGTTCCAGCCGGACCTCGAGAACCTGCGCGGGCTCTTCCGCCACGAGTTCCCGGTCAGCGTCCACACCCAGATCTACCAGGTCGTGCTCGAGACCTTCCGCCAGCTGCGGCAGGAGTTCGGCCTGTGGACGTTCGTGGACCACGGCGAGTTCGACGCCTACCGCATGAGCGGCTTCGCGAAGGAGATCGGCGTGCCGATCGTCGCCGGTCCGCGCTCCTACCACTTCGACCGCGCGCAGTCCAAGTTCCTCGGCCTCGCCGAAGGCTGGTACGGCAAGGGCTTGAAGGGCTGGCTCGCCGAAGTCGATGGCGTCGGCCGCGACGGCATCGGCATCAACACCGACTCCCCGGTGGTGCCGCAGGAGCAGCTGACCGTGCAGTGCGCGATCGGCGTGCGCCTGGGCCTGCCCGACGAGGTCGGCATCCGGGCACTGACGATCAATCCGGCGCGCATCATCGGCATCGACCACCGCACTGGCTCGCTGAAGGTCGGCAAGGACGCCGACTTCGGCGTCTGGAGCGGCGACCCGATCGACCCGCGCTGCTACGTCGAGACGATGGTGGTCAACGGCAAGATCGCCTACGTGCGCGACCCGAAGAGGCCACGCTGGTGAAGACCCTGGCCGGCATCTGGCTCCTCTGCGCGGCGCTCGTGGCGCAGCAGCCCGGCGAGAAGGGCGGCAAGCCGCTGGTCCTGCATGCCGCGCGCCTGCTGGTCGTGTCCGGGGATCCGATCGACCACGGCACGCTGGTGATCGTCGACGGCAAGATCGCGGCGATCGGCCCGCGCAAGAGCGTGCCGGTCCCTGCCGGCGCCGAAGAGCGCGATCTCGAAGAGTCCTTCGTGAGCCCCGGCTTCGTCGATCTCCACAACCATGTCAGCGCCGGCGGCGGCGACATCAACGACATGGTGCACCCGATCAACGCCGAGCTGCGCACGCTCGATGCGGTCAAGCCGAGCGCGGCGATGATCAAGCGCGCGGTCGCCGGCGGCGTGACCACGACGCTCTTCATCCCCGGCTCGGGCACGAACCTCGGCGGCTTCGGCGTGCTGCTGAAGATGGTCCCGGACGCGTTCGAGAAGATGGTGATCCGCGAACTCGGCGCGATGAAGGTCGCGCAGGGCTTCAACCCGGAGCGCGGCTCGGGCGACCTCGGCTCGGGGCGCATGGGGATGAGCAACCTGCTGACCCAGGCGCTGCTGCGCGCCAAGCGCTACGCCCAGAGCTGGCACGAGTACGAACAGGGCAAGGGGCCGAAGCCCGAGCGCCAGGCCGATCTCGAGCAGCTGCGCCAGGTGATGGACAAGAAGGTGCCCGTGCTGATCCACACGGCCGGGGCGCGCGACATCGTCGCGACGGCGCGGATGTTTCAGGACGTGTTCGACCTGTGGATGATCCTCTCGCACGGCTGCTTCAACGGCCACTGGGCCGCGGTGGCCTGCGCGAAGCGCCAGACGCCGGTCAACCTCGGGCCGCGCAACTACGAGTTCCGCGACTCGAAGTTCATCGGCATGCCGAAGGCCTACTGGGACGTCGGCGTGCGCAACATGTCCTTGAACACCGACGCGCCGGTCGTGGCCGCCGAGCAGCTCTTCCTGCAAGGCGCGATGGCCGTGCGCCTGGGCCTCGAGTACGAGCCATCGCTGCTGGCCGTGACGCTGGTCCCCGCCCGGCAGGTCGGCATCGGCGACCGCGTCGGCTCGCTCGAAGTCGGCAAGGACGCGGATCTCCAGGTCACGCGCGGCGACCCGCTCGATCCGCGCTTCCCCCCCGAACAGGTCTACATCGAAGGCCGGCTCGTCTACCGCCGAGGCCCGGTCCACTCCCGAGGTCCGGTCCACTCCAGAGGAGATGCCAAGTGAGAACCATTGCCCTGTCTCTGTTCGCCCTCGCCGCCCTGTTGCCGGCGCAGGAGCGTGCGCTCTGCATCAAGAACGCGCGCATCGTGCCGGTCGAGGGCGATC
>CAZSKV010000257.1:0-2624 GCA_964607495.1 uncultured candidatus Brocadiaceae bacterium | reverse complement strand
CCGACACCTCGGCGTTCGCGACCGGGATGCCGCCGCTCCCCGCCACGGTCACAGTGCCGTGCACGACGATTCCCTTCTTCAGCTGGATCGTGCCGGCGTCGTACCAGTCGCTCTCCTTGAGGCGCAGGTTCGGCACCTTGGCGTCGACGTAGCGCTCCGAGAGGATGCGGACCTCGAAGACCTTGGCCGGGTCGGCGCGCTCGAGGCCCAGCGCGAAGATGCCGTTCGCGTCGGTCTCGCCGCGAGCCACCGGCGGGAACACGACGCCCTTCTGCACCGCCTGCAGCATCGTGAAGAGACCCTCGCTGCCGAAGCCGGGCATCAGGAAGACCTTGGCGCCGGCCAGCGGGGCACGGCCGGATCGGTGACCCGGCCGCGCACGCCTTGCTTGAGCTCGGCCCCGCTCGGTTGGCCGGGGGCGGCGATCCGCTCGCCGGCCTCGGGCCGCGAGAGGGCGTTCCGCGTCTCCGAAGTGACCGGCTGGATCGGTTCCTCTCTCGGGGTCGTCCGGTCCGGCTGGCGTTCAGGATGCGTGGTCTCGGGTTCGGTGGAGTTGTTCTGCAGAACGAAGAACACGCCGGCGGCGCCGAGCAGTACCAGGGCGATGGCGAGGAGGAGCTTCTGGACCGGATTCATGGGGGGGGGCGGCGCAAGTTCTGCACGACTTCGACGCCCGGAACCACTCGAATCTTCTGGCGGGTCCTGGCTGCCGTATCCGCAGCCGCTGCCGGCGTCTCGTGCGCAGGGTAATGGTAGAACATGTCATAGTCCCCGGCTCCGAGCGGCCCCAGCGCAAAGCTGCCATCCGCCGCTGTGACCGTGCGTTCGGCATTGCGCCCATGTGCCTCTGCGAGTGGCTGCGGCCCGTCCTGGGGTTCGACGCGCACCGTGGCCCCGGCTGCGGGTGAGCCATCGGCGTGCCGGGCGACGCCACGCACATGGCCGGTCGCGTGGATGCGGATCGCGCCGAGATCCCGGCTCTCGCCACTGCCGAGCGTGAACACGGCGGTCCGCCAGAGCGGGCGGCCCTCGCGCTCGATCACCAGGCGGACGGTGCCGGCGGCCAGGCCTTCGAGCCGGAACGCGCCATCCTGCCCGGTGGCCTGGCTGGCCTGGCTCGGATGCGCGTCCAACAGGAAGCTGGCGGCGCTGGTGCCGTCCGCCTCGGCCGGCCGGTCCCGGACCAGCAGGCCTTGCAGCGGGCGGCCGTTCGCATCCACCACGCGGCCGAGCACCTGGCTGGCCCGCGCGAGCGCGATCCGGACGCTGTCCGGGCCGGTCCCGTCCGCATGCACCATGGTCTTCGCATAGCCGGGGGCGCTGGCGCCGAGCAGGTAGCGTCCCGCGGCCTTGGGCAGCAGCTGGAAGCGTCCTTCGCGATCCGTCCGCACCGGCCGGTCGGAGAGCTCGAGTTGGGAACCATCGCTGCGTACTCGCGCCGCGAGCCAGACCTCGGCTTGCGCCAGCGGAGTCCCTGAGCCGAGATCGACCACCTGGCCTGCCAGGTCCGCAGCTGCGGCGAACTGCAGCTCGACCGGCATGGCTGCCGCTTGCGGATCCAGGGGCACGGGCGGGAGGGCGCCGTACCGTTCGCTGTCCGCAGCCAGCGTGATGGGGCCTGCACCGAGGCCGGCAAGCCGGAACTCGCCATTGCGATCCGTGCGTGCGACCTGATCGCGCAGCGAGGGTGCGCTCGCGATCACGAGCGCATCGGCCACGGCCTCGCCCTCCGGCCCGCGGACGCGGCCGCGCAGGACCCTGCCGGGGAGCAGGGTCACGGTCAACCGCGGCGTCTGCGGAGCGGCCACCGCGTGCAGGTGCTCGATCTCGGTCGCGGCCAGGCCCGTGGCCCTGATCTCGATGCGGTAGAGCTGCGGCGACAGGCCATGGAGCGTGGTCTCGCCGCGCGCATCGGTCTCGCCGTGCCGCACCATCGCCGCGAGTGCCGAGCCGGGCAACTCGCCGTCGGCCAGGGCCGGCCGCGCCTCGATCAAAGCACCTTGGACCGCGCCCGTGGCGGAACGGACCTGGAGCACGAGGCCGGGGCTCGAATGCAGCGCGATGTCGCCGAGCCACCTCGACTGGTTGCCGGCCACCTCGATCCCAGTCGCAACGACCTGCAGCGGGTACTCGGCGTGCTCGACCCAGACCACGAGCGGCCCGAGGCTGTTCACTCGCATCTCGAAACCACCCTGCGCATCCGAGAGCGCCGTCACGGTCCCCGGCGACGGCCGCGGCCCATGCGCGTCCCGGACCTGATCGGCGCGGATACGACAACCTGCGAGCGGTCGAGCCAGGGCATCCACGATCCGCCCGTGCAGACGCGCCGGTTCCTGGCGCCTTGGCACCCCGGCTGCTCGTTCGTCCACAGGGCCGGGATCCGCACGCCGCTGCGGCGCATCCGCGGGCAAGGGCGGGGTGCCGGAGGGTGCGGTGCTGGTGGCTGGGCCATTGCCGGCCGGTTCGTCGCCGCCGATCCCCAACCAGACCCAGGCGCCGCCCGTGGCGACGAAGAGCAGGATCAGGCCGGCCGCCAGTGCGCGCGCGTGCTTCACAGGTCCGGGCGCTGGCTCGGGGACGGGGCGGGCGGCACCAGCGGCGGGATCTCGGCCAGGAGCTGCAGC
>CAZSKV010000256.1:0-6959 GCA_964607495.1 uncultured candidatus Brocadiaceae bacterium | reverse complement strand
TGCAGCACGTGACCAAGGCCCCAGTACAGGAGTTCGTAGTGCGGCTGCGCCTCGAGACCCTCGGGCAGCGCGAGCCAGGTCGAGAACAAGGTGAGGCCGGCGAGCAACAACGCGACCGCGGCCGTGCGCAAGGCGGCAAGCGCGCCGCTCGGAGCCGGCAGCCACACCTGCGGCGCCGCGCTGCGGAACAGGTCGCGGCTGAGCACCACTGCGATCACAGCGGATCCGAAGGTCGCCAATCCGAGTCCGAACACCCAGTGGTCGATCATCGGAATGTAGTTGCTCATCACCGGCTTCGTGCCCGGCAGCCAGGCGCCGATCGAGAGCAACGCGATCCCGGCGACCGCGAGGTGCGGCGAGAGCCGGCTCAACAGCGCGCCGTTGCGCCGTTCGGGGAGCAGGAACAACAGCGAGGCGACGAACGAGTAGAACCAGAGCACCAGCGCCAGATCGACGTGTACGACCAGGCAGCGCCGGAAGAACCCCGGGTCGGTCACCAGCCGGTCGAACGGAGGCATGCGCGCCACGACCAGCAGCAGGGCGAAGAGGCCCGCGAGCACCAGTACGAGGACTGCGATCCCGAGCCAGAGGCGAGCGAGACGCTGGTTTGTGGAGTCGGTGGGCATCTGAGTTCCGTGGTCGCTCGGATGGACCCGCCATCAATGGATGCAAACATCTGTAGATTTCCCCGGCTTGGAAAAAACTTGGCGTATGCGCGATTGTTCCAGGGAGATGGTCCTCAACCAGACCGCCGAGTACTCGTTCCGGGCCATGGCTGCGCTCGCAGGTCTCGCGCCAGGGGAGTCGATCGCCGCTCCGGCCCTGGCCGAGCGGACGGGGATCCCGGTCCATTACCTGTCGAAGGTCATGCGCAAGCTGGTCCTCGGCAAGCTGGTCCGGGGGCAGAAGGGCCACGGCGGGGGGTTCCAGCTCGCGAGAGCGCCAGGATCGATCCGGTTCGCCGAGATCCTCGCGGTCACAGACCAGTACCCGGCGCCTGATCGGTGCGGGTTCGGCTGGGGGGCGTGCGATCCACGGAACCCGTGTCCGTTGCACCCGGCGTGGAGCAGGTTGAACGAGGCGTTCCAGCGCTGGGCGGAGTCGATGACGTTGGCCGACGTGACCCTGCCGGGTGCGGAACTGCTCGACCGGATGCGCACTCCGCCACGCCGCAAAGGCCTGCTCTGACCGGAAACTGGTGCCCTTCGTTGGGGCGCGAGGCGCTGCATCCATTCCTGGTGGGTCGAAGGCCCGGAGACCGCTGCTGCTGGTGCCCGCCCGGGGAAGCCCAACGAAAGGGACCAGTATTCGGCACGGGCATTGCTCGGGGCGGGCGGAATGCCGCTGAACTCAGGTGCGTTGGCCCGATGGCTGGTCGCAGTCGCGCTGGCCGCGCCCCTATCCACCCAGGCGGCAGGCGGAGTCGGTGCGAAAGCCGCTCCCCCGGGAGCTGCGAGCCGCCACGACGCAGCGCGGTCCGATCCCTTCACCGCAGGATCACCGACCTTGTTGTCACGCGCCGGCTACGTCTCCACGGGCCCCTTCCCGCTGGGTGACGACCACGACACGCGGGAGGTGGATGCAGCGCTCGGGGATGCGCGGATCTGCTGGCTCGAAACCGCGCACTTCCGGATCGGTTGCGCACTGAGCCCGTGCGCAGCGCCTTCGGGCAAGGACGGCGACGAGTTCGAGAAGGAGCTGCGCGCGCTGGCCCGAATCCTGCCCAAGGTGGACCCGAAGACCCGTCAGCTCTCGACCTGGCTGCGCACGCACGTGTTCGCGCAGCGGGTCGAGCAGCTCTACGGCGAGTTCCAGCGCCGGCTCGGCGTCCGGGACGAGAGCTTCCCGCGCGCTGCGCCCGACACCGTCGATGACGAGTACATGGGTGAGGGGCCGTATCTCGGGCAGCGCGGCAAGTTCATCGTGCTGCTCTTCGACCGCGCGAGCTCGTTCGGGCGCTACGTGAAGACCTATGCGGGTCGCGACCAAGGCTTCGCGATCCGGCATCACTTCGTCAAGGCGGACGCACTGCTCTTCGCCACGTCCGAGGAGTTCGCACAGGGGCGCTTCCGCGACGACCGGTCGATGCACTGCCACGTCGTGTTCAACGTCGTGCACAACCTCCTCGCCGGATACCGCCACTTCTCGCATCCGGTGCCGCCATGGTTCGCCGAGGGCTTCGCGCAGTGGCATGTGCGCCGGCTCGTCCCGGGATTCACGAACTACACGACGCTCGACGAGTTCTCCCTCGATGGTCGGTTCGCGCCGCGCTGGGACCGGGCCGTGCGCGGCCTGGTCGACACGGGCAGCTTCACGCCCGCGAGGAACGTGCTCGCCTGGACCGACTACGCGTCGATGAAGTTCAGCGACCGCATGACGATCTGGTCCCGTGTCGACTACCTGCTGTCGTTGGGGGACGAGCGGCTGCGGATCTTCCTCGACACCTGCAAGCGGCCGTTCGCGGCTGGCGTCCGTTTCCCGAGCGAGAGCGAACTCTTCGTCCGGCAGGCCGAGGCCTTGCGCGCCGCCTGGGACCTCGATGCATCGCTCTTCGACCAGCGGTGGTCCGCCTGGGTCATGCAGAGGTATGCCGCGCGATGAGACATTCCGTTCCACGATCGATCCCGTCCGATGTCCGTTCCCATGAGGTGAGCCCATGAACCCTGCAGCCAGGCCGGTGCTGGTCGTCGTCTTCGCTTCGGTCCTTTCGACTTTGTCCGTGCATGCCGCACCGCAGTGACACTCCAGTCCTCCGTACGTGGCGGGTCCGCCACGAGCTGCAGCCGGTGGCCCGACGGCTCCGGTCCACAACCCCTCACCAGGCGACGCCGCCCGCCCCGGAGCGCCGGCCGTGCCCTCGCCCGGCCGTCCTTCGACGCCTGCACCCGGGGCCCCGACCACGGGTCGTCCCGGCGCCGGTCCCGTGACCGGCGGAGCCACGCCGCGCGCGGGTCTGCCGCTCACCTTCGAGCGGCAGGCGACGAGCAAGCAGCGCCTGCAGATCGACTGGGATTTCCCGCTGCCGGCGGTCAGCGACAAGCAGGCGCTGCAACGCAACGCCGCGCTCGCGAGGATCCGTGGCAATGACCCCCGACCTCTGCTCGTGCTGCGCGAATGCGAGCGCTGCCAGGGCACGGATCGTGCGCTCCTGTCGCGGAACCAGCCGAACGACCGCACGGCCCTGCTCACGCGCTGGTTCCACTGCGTGAAGCTGCCGGGGCATGTCGTCGATCCCGCGCACCCGTTTCACGAGCTCTTCGGTGGCGAGAGCCCGCCGCATCTGCTGCTCCTCGACGCCGATTCCGATCAGCCGGTCCCGTTCGACGGCGCTCAGTCCCAGGCGGAGCTGTGGGCCACGATGATGGCGGTCCTGCGTCGGGCCTACGTGCTCGATCCGGAGGCAGCCATGAAGAAGCTCGTGCAGATGCTCGATCACTTCGACCATCTCGACAGCATGAATCTGACCTGTGAGCAGCAGCTCGACCAGATCCTGCAGAAGCAGGGGGCAGACTCGGAGGCGGCGCGGACGCTGCAGCAGAAGCTCGCCCGCCTCGCGGCGCAGAAGACCGAGATGCTCGAGCGCGAGAAGCGGCTCTCCGACCTGCAGTTGCGCAAGAAGGCCTGAGGCGCGCGCATGCCTGGAAGTCGTTTCACTTCCTGGGCAGGCGCAGCGACGGATCCCCGAAGAGCATGTACTTCATGGCTTGGAAGAAGACGCTCGGCGGGTACCAGCTCTCGTTCGGCCTGAGCTCGGCGAGCTTCTCGGTCGCGTAGTAGTGGCTCACACCCTGCGCGAAGGCGTCGCCGAGCCGAGGCGCCCCGGCGCCGAGCGCCTTGCTGAAGCCCTGCAGCAGCGTGAGTGCGCACGGCTGGCCGCCGGTGTTGCAGCCGATGTAGGCCACGGCGCCGTGCGCGGTCTTGCGCACGAAGAGCTCACCGATCCCCGGCGGATTGTGCTTGCCGCGCTGGTAGCAGGCCGGCGCCGGCGGGGGCGAGGTGAACACCTGGCCGTGGTTGGTCCCCTTCTGCTCGACGCCTTCCTCGTCGGTGTAGCCTTCGTAGGGCGGCAGCGTCGCGAAGCGTCCGGTCGTGCAACCGATCGACATCAGGATCGGCAGCGTCTGGTTCTGCAGCGTGTCGAGCACGCTCCAGTCGAAGCATCGATCCCAGCGGTCGGCTTCGCCATGGCCGGCATGCAGCACGAGGCCGACGCCCTCGCTCAGGGTCTTGACGAAGTCGTCCCGCGAGATGCGCTCGAAGTGGTGCCTGTCCACCGCCCAGGACTCCGGCAGTGAGCTCGCAGCGCTGTCCATCCCGGGGCGGCACTCGATCCACCCGGGCACGGCCCAGGTCGCCGCGCGCCGCAGGGTCTTGTCGCCGGCGAGCACGGCGCGCTCGTAGGCGAGGGTCTTGGCGGCGACGCGGCGCACTTCCTCGGGCGTGCTGACCGGCCAGCGTCCGACCGCGAGCTCGGGCTGGTAGTCGATCGCGTCGAAGTTGATCTCGCCCTGCTTGTGCTTCTCGCCGCGCACCTCGCCGAAGTAGCGCGCATGGAAACCGTCGCGCGCGCCATTCCAGTCCTCGAACGCGCCATCTGCCTTCTGCAGATCGGCGTAGTAGAGATCGCTCGGATAGAACGCGTAGTCGAATGCCGCCTCGGTCACGCGATCGAGGACCATGTATCGCACGGGGAAGACGTCGGCATCGCCGACGAGCAGCACGTAGCGCAGTGCCGGAACCGCCTGCTTGCGCGCGAACAACCAGCGCTTGACCTTCTCGGCATCGTCACCGCCTGGACCAGCGGTCACGGCTTCGAGCGTCGCGACCTCGACGCCGAGGCCGTGCGCGCGCTTCCACGCCACGAACCCGGACAGTTCCGCCGCGAACGCCTGTGGCGTCAGGACCACCAGCAGCGGCTCCGGCCGGGGTCTGGACGCGGCTGACTGCGCCGCTCCTGGTGCCGTGAGCAGCAGCAGGGTCAGGGCCCCTGCTGCACGGTTCACCAGATGACCTCGGCGCCGGCGTTGGTCAGCGACAACTGCTGCTGCACATCGAGGCTGGCGGCCTGGTGGTAGAGCTGCACGCCGCGGAGCACGGGGTTGTTCGGGATCGCGAGCGGAAACAGCGCGGTGCCGTTCCCGCCGGCCGCGCCCGCGAAGATCGCCTCGCCCGAAGCCAGGATCCGGCAGTTCGTGGGCGCGGGGATGACCAGCGTGTAGGGCAGTGGCACGCTGCCCCAGACCTTGTCGGAGTTGCCGAGCAGCAGGATCGTGGGGGCGGCGGCCTGCATGCCGTTCGCCGCGAGCACGAAGAGGGAGCCCAGGCTCGGCGTCCCGGATGCGACCGTCAGCGAGGGCGGCGTCGTGACTGCGCAGCCGGTGCCGTAGTTCACGAACCAGCTGAGCTCGAGGTAGGGTTGCCGGCTCGGATCGGTCGCCTCGCGCGAGGCGCCATAGCCGGGGCGCGCGGCGCCTGCCGTGATCTCGCCGTCGTCACGGATCACGAACCCGAAGTTCGGATACTGATTCGTGAGCCAGCCGCGCACGAGCGGGGTCACGTCGAACTGCTTCCAGCCGAGCGCGAAGCTGTCGCCGACGCAGGTCTTCGACACGGCTGTCGGATCGAAGGCCGGGTTCGTGGCCCAGGTCACGGTCGACTCGCTCCACGCTTGGATGACGCGGTGCGTCGCGACGTTCAGGCATCCCGCCGCATTCGAGCGCGTCTGGTACCACCAGAACGTCGCCCGCACCGGTGCCGGCCGCGTGATGGTCGACAGGTCGAAGCGCACGTGACCGCGCGTGAACCAGACGCGGAAGCTCGGCGTGGAGGTGAAGTCCTTGCCGAAGCTCAGCTCGGCTGCCGTGCCTTGGTTGGTAGTCGGCTGGTCGGCGTTGGTCGTGGCATCGGCCACGGGGGCGAGCTTGAGCGAGAGTTGGGCCGGCAGGGCGGCGCTCAGCAGGAGCAGCAAGCAGAGGTGGCGCATGGCGGGATTCTAGCCACCGCTGCGGCAGGCCTAGCTCAGGCAGCCGGGTCGCACCAGGCAGGTGGCAGGTGATGTGGTCGCCGCGCGGTTCAGTGCTTCTTCTGCCTGATTCGTCCGATCTCCTCGACGAGCTCGTCGAGCACAGCTGCCGCGTCCTCGCCCACCCGATCGCGACGTTGCTGGGATGTACCCACGGCATGGATGGCGCGCCCGACGGCTGCCTCGAGGATCTTCAGCGCCGACTCGGCTTGGGGCCTTGGACTCGCGTCGTCCCGCAGGACGAGGATCGCGGCCTCCACGTCGACTCCCCAGGAGGACGGGACGGAGGAGCTGGCACCGAGGAGATAGGCAGCCGCAGTGCATGCCATGACGCAGAACACGGCGAGCACACGCCGGATCCGCCGCCGGACGAGCTCGCGCCGGCTGCCCTGGCGAGGGTCGTGGTAGGGAGGCTTCACGTCACTTCGCTGCTCCCACGCGCGACTCCGGGCGAGTTCTGCGTACCCTGACTGCGTTTTGCGGGAGGCGCATCGTCCCGTACTACCCGACGACCTTAACGGGCCGACCGGGAAGGATCTGGACGGTCTGGTCGGATCGTCCACCTGGTTCCGCGGTTCCTGGGACGGCGTGAGAGCGTCAACCCCCGGGTACGGTTGCGTGGTCCCACGAACGCCAAAGCCTGTCGGCCAGGTGGATGTCGTCGGCGACACGCTCCACTTCGTCGATGCGTTCCGGAGTTCGAGCGTCTGCAGGAATCGCCCGCGGTGATCGGGTCCGGGACGCGCAGCGCGCCCAGTCCGGGTCAGCTTGCCCTCGCCGTTGCACAGCAGCGCAGGTGACCCTGCCCCGGTTGTGAGGACACGCGGTTTAGTGAGAGGGCAGGTGACCAGCTTCGCTGGTCGCAGTCAACGGGGTGATGGTACGTAGACGCGTCCGTATGCGAATGCTGGGGCGCCGCGCGGAGTGGAGCCCTGCG
>CAZSKV010000255.1:0-7423 GCA_964607495.1 uncultured candidatus Brocadiaceae bacterium | reverse complement strand
GCCCGCATCGGCACGCTGCTCGGGACGGCGATCGCGTGCGGCAGCAAGGAAACCGGCGTCATGGTCGTGCCCCTGCTGGTCGCGATCGAGGTGCTGATCCCGGCGCGCCGCCCGCGCGCGATCACCGACCGCTGGCGCGAGATCTGGCCGGTGCTGCTGGCCGTCGGCATCTACCTGTTGGCCCGCAAGGGCGTGCTCGGGATCGCGACCGTGCACGTGCCGATGCTCGCGGCCGGACACGATCCGCAGGTCGGGCACGGCCGTGACCTGCTCACGCAGCTGGCGACGATGGCGGTCCTCGTGCCGCGCTCCCTGGCCCAGGTCCTGCTGCCGATCGGCCTCTCGCTCGATCCCGAAGTCGCCTATGTGCACACGTTCCTGCACCCGTTGCCGTTGCTGGGCGTGGCACTGCTCGCGCTGGTCACGGGCCTCGGCCTGCGCGGCCCGGGCCCCGTGCGGTTCTTCACGCTCTTCGCCTGGGCGACCAGCCTGCCGTGGATCCTGATTCCGCTGAACGTGCCGCTCGCCGAGCACCGCCTCTACGGCCTGCTCGCCGGCGTGCTCCTGGGCCTGGGCTCGGCGCTGCCGGCGGCGCGGCCGCCTGCGCGCCGCGTGGTGCTGCGCCTTGCAGGTGTGGCCGGGCTCGCGTTCGCGCCGCTCGCGCTGCTGCGCAGCCTGGACTACCGCGACGAGCGGATTCTCTGGGAGCAGGTCCGCGCGGTGCGCCCCGACTCGGTCCGCGCCTTGTGCGGACTCGCGCTGCAGGAGATGCAGGCCGATCGCCTGGAAGCAGCCCGCGTGCTGCTCGAGGAGGCGATCGCGCGCTACCCGGCGCATGTGCCGGCGCGCCAGAACCTGGCCGAGGTCAACCTGCGCCTGCCGCTCGAGCAGGCGCGACCATGGACCGCGCTCGTGATGGCCGAGGACCTGCGCGAACGCTCGCCGCACGATCCACTCAAGCGGCTGCTGCTCGCGCGCTGCGCGACGCGCCTTGGCGAGGCCACGGGCGCCGCGCACTGGTTCGACGCCGCGGAACGGCACGCGCTCTCCTGCCTGGAGATCGCGGTGCCCAAGGGCCTGGTCTACCGGACCGCGGCGGCCGCGCGCGAGAAGCAGGGCGATCTCGCGGCGGCGATCGCATTGCTCGACCGGGCGGTGCGCGCCGGCCTCGATCACTGGAGTGTGCTGCTGCACCGCTCCGAGCTCTTGCGTCGCGCCGGCAGGACTGCCGAAGCCGACGCCGACCTGTTCGCGGCGCAACGTCAGGATCCGTTCTGTCCGGAGATCCAGGCGGCCGTGCTCGCGGCCGGACCGGTCGGACCGCGCTGATCAGCCCACGCGGAACAGGCGGCAGCCGTTGGCGCAGGTGATCGCCGCCGCCGCGTCCGGGGTCAGGCCGCGCACCTCGGCCAGCTTCGCCACGGTCGCCGTCACGTAGGCTGGCTCGTTGCGCTGGCCACGCCAGCCCTGGGGTGGCAGGAACGGGGCGTCGGTCTCGACCAGGATCCGGTCGGTCGGGGCGAACGCGGCGGCTGCCCGCAACGCCTCGGACTTCGGGTAGGTGAGCGGACCGGCGAACGACAGGTAGAGGCCCAGATCCAGTGCCTGCCTGGCGGCGGCCACGTCACCCGAGAAGCAGTGCATGACCCCGGCCGGGGCGCCTTCCCGGCGCAGCACCGCGAACAGCGGCGCGAACGCATCCCGGCAGTGCAGGATCACCGGTTTGCCGAGCCGCCTCGCGAGCTCCAGGTGCGCGACGAGCGCCTGTTCCTGTTCGGCCGGTGGGCACCAGTCGCGGTAGAAGTCGAGACCGGTCTCGCCGACGGCGACGCAGCCGGGCTCGGCGCAGAGCTCGGCCAGCTGCGGCCACTCGGCGGCGAAGCGCTGTGCATCGTTGGGGTGCAAGCCGGCCGACCAATGCGTGCCAGGCAACGATCGGGAACGGGCGCTGGCCGCGCGGCTGGAGGCGAGGTCGATGCCGACGTCGAGCACGAGCGAGACGCCGGCGGCGGCCGCGCGCGCGCGTACGGCGGCCGGCGCGACCGCGTCGTGGCCGAGATGACAGTGCGTGTCGAAGATCACTTGAGCAGGTCGGCGAGCTTCTTTTGCACCAGCTCGAGCCTCTCTTCGCGCTGGACCCGCGTCAGCCAGGGCCGGGCCGCCGCTCCCTCGATCGCGACGATCGCGTCGAGGCAGTGGTTCTTGAAAATCGGGTTGTCCGGGATCTGCGGCGGGTTCGCGAACAGCTCCTGGATGCGCGGCACCGCGTCCTTCGCCTGCAGCGTGCCCAGCTGCTTCACGCACTCCTGCAGGGTCGTGAGGTCGTGCTCGCTGCGCCCGAGGATCGCGAGCAGCGTGGGCACGGTGTCGGCATCGCCGGTGGCGACGTAGCGCGGGATCAGGTTGAAGAACCCGGTCCATGCCGCGCTCGCGAGGATCTCCGGGGCGAGTTTGGCGGCCACCTCGGGCGGCATCCGGCTGGTGTTGAGCCCCGCCGCCGACTGCGAGTTCAGGACCTCGTGCAGCACGCGACCGGCCAGGCCCTTGTCGACCTTGATCAGTTCATCGGCGGCAAGCAGGCGCAACCGCGGCGTGACCTGCAGATCGACGCCGCGCACCGCCCGCGCCAGCATCTCCGTGCCCCGCGCGCGATCGACGCGGAGCATGGCGACCAGCAGCCAATGCCGCAGGTCATCCTCGTGCTCGGCACGGGTCACGCCGAAGGCCTTGTGCAGCGCCGGCCAGGCATCGCTGCCACAGGCCTCGAGGCCCTCGAGCAGGTCGTTCACCCGCCGCTGGATCTCGGGAATCTCGGCAGCGGGGGTCTGCGCGTTGTGCAGCTTGGGGGCCCAGTGGGCGAGCTGTTCGATCAGGGTCGACGGCCCGGCCCTGCCGCCCCGCTCGAAGCGCAGCAATTGCACGACCCGGCGCAGGTCGGCCACCTCCTTGGCCAGGGCCTCCTGGCGCCTGCCCTGGACTTCGCTCACGCCCCGGGCCTCCCATTGCAGCCACAGCACACCCGCGATTCCGGCCAGCGTCAGGAACGCCATGGCCGGAGCGGGAATCCTCGGTGGGGACGCGTTCATCGTGGGGGAGGGTAGCAGGCGTGGTCGCGATGGTCACCGCGGCGTTCGCAGCCGCACGCTCGCCGAGGGGTTTCGCACGCTGCCGGCAGCCTGCGGGAGCAGTTCGGGACGGGATCACCCGGTCCCGATGCGGGATTGGCGGCTCAGGACCGCGTACTTGGGGTTCGGACCCCGGAAGGACGCATCTGGCACGCTAGTTGGTCCCTGCCCCGGTGGCGGCTCTCCGTCCCTGGTCAGCCGTCAGCTTGGCTTTCCCCTGGTATGCTTGTGCGGATCTTCGGACTGTGGTGAACTGCGTACTCTCACCCTGCTCCGAGCCGTCGAGCCAACCCCAGATCCCTGAACTTGCGCCGTCGAGGTTTTCATGCGTTTCCGTGACCTGAGTGCACTCGCGTTAACCCTTGCAACCACGGTCCTTGTGGGCTGCACCGGTGGGGGTGGTGGCGGCACTTCCGGCGCCAAGGGATCCCCGTGCACGGGCGGTTCGGCCGATACCCTGTGCCTGGAGAGCTGCAACCTGGGTTGCTCGACCGCCGGATGCGCGATCTCGGAGATCGCCCAGAACCAGCCGCTCTATTTCGTGTTCAGCCGGGACATCGATCCGCTCTCGGTGACCCCCGCTTCGTTCTCGATGAAGACCTCGACGGGCGAGGAGCCGGTCGGGCAGCTGCTCGTGAACGGCAGCCGCGTCGAGTTCGTGCCCGAAGTGCGCGTGGTCGGAGCGTCGACCTTCTTCGGCTTCCGGGCCAACGAGGTCTATGTGCTGACGATCGCCGGCGGCAGCAAGAACCTGAACTCCGTGCGCAGCACGTCCGGGACCAGCCTGCAGGCCGACTACTCGTGCACGCTCGCGATCACGCGCGGCGTCGTCGACCTGGACGGTCAGCCGCCAGCAGCCACGCTCTTGACGCCGGCGGTGCTCACGAACGTCAACCAGGACACGCAGATCGTCCTCGAGTTCAGCGAGATCATCGATGCCGGGGCCTTTGCGACCGGCCCGAGCCCGATCCTCTACAACATGCGCAAGACCAGGATCAAGGAGGGCACGAGCGAGCGCGAGTGCAACCCGAAGTCTCCGGTGTTCCCGGTGTCGGGCACCCCGCGCGTGACCAATGATCTGATCCGCCAGCGCACGGTCGTCACCTTCAATCCGATCGACGACCTGCCGGGCGAGGTCTGCGTCGAGGTCGAGGTCACGAACCGGGTCAAGGATCTGGCCGGCACGCCGTCCCAGGGGCAGACCTTCCAGTTCATCACCGCGCCCTCGCCGGTGACCGCGAAGCCGATCTCCGAACTCTTCACCGACGAGTCCCAGTTGGATCGCGACCTATCCGCGGGCACCTGGGCCGGTGGCGAGGCCACGCCCGGGATGATCGGCTGGGACGGTCTCTTCGGCGAGTTCGATCTGACCCTGCCTGGCATCGAGTCGCAGAGCGGCGGCGTCTAC
This sequence comes from uncultured candidatus Brocadiaceae bacterium, assembly GCA_964607495.1. Classification (GTDB taxonomy): domain Bacteria; phylum Planctomycetota; class UBA1135; order UBA1135; family UBA2386; genus CAZSKV01. Next base: position 2,890 of record CAZSKV010000255.1, on the reverse strand, counting down.
GTGTTCCGCACCGAGCCCGAGATCGTCGGCAGCCAGCGGCTCGTGGTCACGATTCCGAAGAGCCGCAGCCTGGATGGCCTCGATCACGAGATCACCGACGGCGTGCTGCGCTTCTCGAGCTTCGTGTTGCCCAAGGGCACGACGCTGGTCTTCCGCGGCAGCAAGGCGCCTCGCCTCTACGTGCGCGGCAAGTGCGACATCCAGGGCACGATCCGGATCAACGGCGAAGGCAACCCGGCCTCGTTCAGTGGCGCCGGCGCCACCGGCCAGCCTGGAGCCGCGGGCGGCGTCGCCGCCGGCATGGGCGGACAAGGTGCTGACAAGGGTGACAACATCACCAACAAGCCGGAGTTCAACGGCCGCAACGGCGAGGACGTGAAGCTCGTCGCCGGCCACGCGTACGCGAATCGGGCGCCGAACACGGGCGGCAAGGGCAGCCGCCAGTTCCCGCTCTCGGGCAACGGCCAGGATCTGACCTTCCTTGCCTTCAGCGGCACGTTCAGCGACCAGGCGTCGGCCGGCGGTGGCGGTGGCGGCAACGCGACCCTCGGGTTGCCGGGGAAGGCGCTCGACACGGTCACGCACACGCCGGCGAGCCTCGGTCCGGATTCGGTGCCCGGCATCGCCTTCGACAACAAGCCACGCGAGCCGCAGATGAGCGTGTTCGACCAGTACCTGGTCGGGGGCTCCGGCGGCGGTGGCGGTGCCTCGCATCCGTTCTTCGCCCAGAAGGCATTCCCCGCCTGGTCGAGCGGTGGTGGCGGTGCTGGTGGCGGCGGCGCGATCGGCATCCGCGCGGGCTACCGCCTGGCGATGGGCGCCACGGGCCGGCTCGAGGCGCGGGGTGGTTCGAACGGCAGCACGACGACCGCATCGACCTACACGCCGGCGCTCGGCGGCGGTGGTGCGGGCGGCAGCGTGATCCTCCAGTCCGAGAACGACCCGGTGCTCGGTGGCGTGATCAGCGTGCTCGGCGGCGCGGGTGGTGTCGTCGACAGCCGCGCGAACACCTTCCTCGCGCTCTACACCTTCGGCGGTGCCGGGGCGCCGGGCTACATCCGTCTCGAGACCAAGAAGGACAACACCAGCAACCTCGCGATCCTGGGCACGACCGAGCCCCCCGCCACCACGGACAACCTGGCGTTGCTGACCGAGAAGGACGCGAAGTCGGGCGCCCAGTCGCTCTGGTACAACACGCGGCTCACGTTCCCTCCGGAGTGGCTGCGCTACGAGATCGACGCCGTGGTCGACAGCGTGCCGCGCAAGTTCAGCGACGACCCGTCCATCCCGGGCGCGGTCCTGGCTGGTCCGGGCGAGCCGGTGCAGTTCCTGGTCCAGGGCGCGAACCTCGACGCCCGCGGCATCCCCGATCCCAATTCGATCTCGGCGTGGCTGACCTATGTCGGCAGCTTCAAGGCGAGCGAGACGAGTCTGAACGACCGCAGCCCGAACGGTTTCCGCTTCGTGCTGCTCTTCGATCTCGGCAAGACCGTGGTCGTCAAGAAGCTGACGCTCTTCTACAAGTCGTGAGCAATCGCCTGCGTGAATCCCTGACTGAGCTAGACTCCTTCGCCCCCCTTGCCGGGGTATCCCTGACGAGTGTTTGAGGACTGCATGCAACTTCCTTCCCTGCGCTGGTTCGGACTGACGCTGGCCCTGGCTGCCCTTGCCGCATGTGGGGGTGGAGGGGGTGGGTCGACTTCGGGCCTGAAGACGCCCTGCACGACCGGAGCTTCGAAGTTCTGCCTGGCGTCCTGCAACCTCGGCTGCTCCTCGGTCGGATGCACCGTGACCCAGATCGCGCAGAACCAGCAGCTCGAGCTCGTGTTCAGCCTGCCGATCGACCCGGCCACCGTGAACGGGGCCTCGGTCTCGATCAAGACCAGCGGCGGCGAGTCGCCGTCAGGCTCGCTCCTGGTGTCAGGCAACACGCTGCGCTTCGTGCCCGAGGTGCGCGTGACCGGTGGCGTCACCTACTTCGGCTTCCGCGCCAACGAGAACTACATCCTCGCGCTGCCCGGCGGCGAGGGCGAAGAGCAGTCGATCCGGTCGACCTCCGGCGAGCGCCTGGGCGCGAGCGTGCTCTGCAACCTGTCGGTTTCGCGCGGGATCATCGATCCGGATGGCCAGGCGCCGACCGCGAAGATGATCTCGCCGACCGCGTCGCAGCTCGAGAGCGCGCCGATCGGCACCACGATCGTGCTGGAGTTCAGCGAGATCATCGACATCACGCCCTTCAACGGCGCGACCTCGGCGACGAGCCCGGTCCAGTACCGCATCCGCAAGACCAAGCAGGAAGGCAGCAAGTACGTCTGCGACTCGCAGCAGCCTTCGATCGTGCTCGAGGGTGTGCCGCGCGCCGAGATCGACAGCGGCCGGCAGATCGCGGTCGTGACCATGAAACCGGCCATCCAGCTGCCGAGCCGCGTCTGTGTCGAGGTCGAGGTCACCAACCGGGTCAAGGACCTCTCGGGCAAGGCCGCGGTCCCGACCACCTTCCGCTTCGTCACGGAGGCGACCAACATCGAGGATCAGTTCAAGAGCGAGCTGTTCCAGAACGACGGGCAGCTCGACAAGGAGGTCTCGTCGGGCCGTTGGTTCAGCGGTACGGCGGAGCCAGGACTGATCGGCGGGGACGGCATCCACGGCGAGTTCACGCCCACGGATGGCGTGGCGGTCCCCGGGCAGCAGAACACCTACGAGTGGAACACCGACAGCCAGACGATCTCGAAGGACCTGTTCGGCAAGCTCGTGACCGTCACCGACGGCGTGTTCCGCTTCACGACCTTCAAGCTGCCGAACAACACGACGATCCTGTGGAAGGGCAGCAAGCCGCCGCGCATCTACGTGCGGGGCACCGCCGACATCCAGGGCAAGATGCGCCTGAACG
>CAZSKV010000254.1:0-7879 GCA_964607495.1 uncultured candidatus Brocadiaceae bacterium | reverse complement strand
GCGCTGCAGCTCGAGCGCCTCGTGCAGGGCGCGCAGGCTGCGCCGATGCTGACCGAGACCATGCGGCGGGTCTTCGCCGCGCGGGCCGATCAGCTCGGCGCGCTGCCCGGCGTGCGCCGCGTGCACGGCGCGGGCGGCACGGCCAGGACGGCCGCACCCGTGCTGCTGAGCGTCGGCTACACCGACTTCGTGAAGTCGCCCGCCCTGCACGAGGAGTGCTTCGGCCCCGCGACCGTGGTCGTGACCTGCGCGAACGAGCGCGAGCTCTACGCCGCCGCCAGCGCCGTGCCGGGGAGCCTGACCGCCACGCTGTGGGCGCTGCCCGACGAGCAGGCGTTCGCGCAGCGCCTGCTCGCGCGCCTCGAGCGGATCGCCGGCCGCGTGGTCCACGGCGGCGTCCCGACCGGCGTCGAAGTCTGCGACGCGATCGTGCACTCGGGCCCCTGGCCGGCGTGCAGCCGTCCGGACTCCAGCTCGGTCGGACCGCTCGCGCTGCGCCGATGGTGCCGGCCGGTCGCCTACCAGGACTGTCCGCAAGCCCTGCTGCCCAAGGAACTGCAGGACCAGAACCCGTTCGGCATCCGCCGCCTCGTCGACGGCAGGTGGAGCTGATGCACAAGGTCTTGGTGATCGACTCGCACACCGAAGGCGAACCCACGCGCGTCGTGATCGCCGGTGCCCCGGACTTCGGCGGCGGCAGCGTCGCCGCGCAGGCGCGGATGTTCCGCGAGCGCTTCGACTGGTTCCGCGCCGCGGTCGTCAACGAGCCGCGCGGCAGTGACGCGCTGGTCGGGGCCTGCATCGTGCCCTCGCCGAACCCGCGCGTTCTCTGTGGCGTGATCTTCTTCAACAACGTCGGTCTGCTGCACGCCTGCGGCCACGGCACGATCGGCCTCGCGGTCACGCTCGCGCACCTCGGCCGGGCCGGCCAGGGCCAGCACCTGGTCGACACGCCGGTGGGGGAGGTCGGTTTCGTCGTGCAGGAGCAGGGTCAGGTCACGATCGAAAACGTCGCCTCCTACCGCTGGCGCAAGCAGGTGCCGCTGCGCTTCCCCTGCGAAGGCCGCGAGCACGAGGTCCACGGCGACATCGCCTGGGGCGGCAACTGGTTCTTCCTGGTCAGCGACCATGGCGAAGTGCTGACGCTCGCGAACGTCGAGCGGCTCACGGCCTACACCTGGGCGATGCGGCAGCAGCTCGAGCGCGAGGGGATCCGCGGCGAGAACGGCGGCCTGATCGACCACATCGAGCTCTTCGGCGCGCCGACGCGCGCCGACTGCGACTCGAAGAACTTCGTGCTCTGTCCTGGCAAGGCCTACGACCGCTCGCCTTGCGGCACGGGCACGAGCGCGAAGATGGCCTGCCTGTACGCCGACCGCGTGCTCAGCGAGGGCCGCGAGTGGCGGCAGGAGAGCATCCTCGGCTCGCGCTTCGTCGGCCGGGTGCGGGCCAGGGACGACAAGGTGCTGCCGTCGATCACCGGCACCGCGTTCGTCACCGCCGAGAGCACGCTGCTGCTCGACCCGCGCGATCCCTTCTGCCATGGCATCCGCTGAGACGGCCGATGCCCTGGTGCTCGGCGCCGGGATCGTCGGCGCCGCCTGCGCGCACGCGCTCGCCGCGGCCGGCCTCGCGGTGACCGTCGTCGACCCGAATCCGGTCGGCAGCGGCGCGACCGCGGCCGGCATGGGGCACATCGTCGTGATCGACGAGCCCGGACCCGAGCTCGCGCTGACGCTCGACTCGCGCCGCCGCTGGGAGCGGCTCGACGTGCCCGCGGCCGGGGAGCTCCTGCACGCCGGCACGCTCTGGGTCGCAACCGACGCCGAGGAGCTCACGGCCGCGCGCGCGAAGGCGGCACGCCTGCAGGCGCGCGGCGTGCAGGCCGAAGTGCTCGACGCGCCGGCGCTCTCGGCCTGCGAACCCATGCTGCGTCCTGGTCTGGCCGGCGGCCTGCGCGTGCCCGAGGACTGCGTGCTCTATCCGCCGCCGATCGCCAGCTTCCTGCTGCAGCGCGCGCGCGCGCGCCTCCTGCTCGGCCGGCGCGCCGTGGCTCTCGGCGCGGGAGCGGTCACGCTCGACGACGGCACCCGCCTTGCGGCCGGCGTGATCGTGAACGCCGCCGGTCTCGCGGCGCGCGAGTTGCAACCCTGGTTGCCGCTGCGCGCGCGCAAGGGGCACCTCGTGATCACCGACCGCTACCCGGGCCTGTGCCGCCACCAGATCGTCGAGCTCGGCTACATCAAGAACGCCCACGGCCAGGCCAGCGAGTCGGTGGCGTTCAACCTGCAACCCCGCGCCTCGGGGCAGTTGCTGCTCGGCTCGTCGCGCCAGTTCGACGTCGTCGATCCCGTGGTCGAGCCGCGGCTGCTGCGCCGCGTCGTCGACCGCGGTCTCGAGTTCATGCCGGTGCTCGCGTCCTGCAAGGCGATCCGCGCCTGGACCGGTTTCCGCGCGGCCACGCCGGACGGATTGCCCCTGATCGGGCCCGATCCGGAGCTCGCCGGCGTCTACATCGCCGCCGGGCACGAGGGACTCGGGATCACGACCTCGCTCGGGACCGCGGGCCTGCTCTCCGACCTGGTCATGGGCCGCGCGCCGAGCCTGGACCCGCTGCCCTTCGCGCCCGCGCGCTTCGCGCAGGTGCCCCATGGCTGACGCGCGCGAGCGGACCGTGGCCGCCGCCCGGATGAACCGCGGCGAGGTCTGCTTCCACACCTCGGTGCGCGGCGAGGCGCGCGGTCCGCTCTGCGGCATGGGGACCTGCTTCGAGTGCCGCACCGAGATCAACGGCGTCCTGCACGAGCGTGCCTGCATGCGCTCGCTGCAGCCGGCGCCGCCGCTGGCGCTCCCTGCGCGCTGCGACACGCTCGTGGTCGGTGCCGGACCCGCAGGTCTCGCCGCCGCGCGCGCCGCGGCCGCACGCGGGCAGCAGGTCGTGCTGCTCGACGACCAGGCGGCGGCAGGTGGCCAGATCTGGCGCGGCCACGCCGGTCTCGCCCCGCGGGGTGTGACCCACGTCCCGCACGCGACCGTGGTCGGACCGCAGGCCGAGCGCACCTTGCTGATCGACACGCCGCAGGGGGCGCATGCGATCGCCTACACGCGCTTGATCCTCGCGACCGGCGCCACCGAGTTGTTCCTGCCCTTCCCCGGCTGGACCCAGACCAATGTGCTCGGCGCGGGCGGCCTGCAGGCGCTCGTCAAGGCCGGTCTCGAGGTGCGCGGCAAACGCATCGTCGTCGCCGGCAGCGGGCCCCTGCTGCTCGCGGTCGCGAACTTCCTGCAGCGCCACGGCGCCACGGTCCTCGCGGTACTCGAGCAGGCACCGCTCGCGCGCGTGCTGCGTTTCACGCTCGGCCTCGTGCTGCGGCCCCGCAAGCTGCTGCAGGGGCTGCGCCTGCGCGTCGGCCTGCCGTATCGCTGCGGCGAATGGGTGCGCACGCTCGCGGGTGCGCAGGTCACCACCAGCGCCGGCCGGCACTTCGAGGTCGAGTACCTGGCCTGCGCCTACGGCCTCGTGCCGAACACGCGCCTCGCGGCGCTGCTGCCCGACGCGATCTGCTGCGGCGAGATGACCGGGATCGGTGGCGTCGACAAGGCGGTGCTCGAGGGCGAGATGGCGGGCGGCGGCGTGCGTCCAAGAGGCCTTGGGCGCGAGCTCGGGTTCGGCGCGAGCCTGGCGCGCGCCTTCGCGTTGCGGCCCGAGCTCCGTGCGCTGCCGGCCGCCGACACGATCGTGTGCCGTTGCGAGGACGTGACCATCGCCGAGCTCGCCGGCTGCAGCTCGTGGCGCGACGCCAAGCTGCAGACGCGCTGCGGCATGGGGCCGTGCCAGGGGCGCGTATGCGGCCCCGCGCTGCAATTCCTCCGCGGCTGGCCGGTCGCCGACGCGCGCCCGCCCGTGTTCCACGTGCCCCTGCAGACCCTCTCCTCGACCGTACCAAGCGCATGAAGCGTCCAGACTGGACCGGTGTCATCCCTGCGATCACGACCTCGTTCACGCGGCGGCTCGCGCTCGATCTGCCGTTCACGCGCCGGCACGTGCGCTGGCTCGTCGACGCCGGCTGCACTGGCATCGTCACGCCGGGCTCGCTGGGCGAAGGCTCGGTGCTCACGCGCGAGGAGAAGGTCGCGCTCTGGCGGGCCTGCGTCGGCACGGTCGGCAAGCGCGTGCCGGTGATCGCCGCGATCGCCGCGGCGAGCACCGCCGAAGCGGTGGCGCTCGCGCGCCTGGCGCAGCAATGCGGCTGCCGCGGCCTGATGATCCTGCCGCCCTATGTCTACAGGGGCACGTGGCGGGAGATGCGCGCGCATTTCGCGGCGGTGCTCGCGGCCACGCGGCTCTCGGCGATGCTCTACAACAACCCGATCGCGTACGGGACCGACGTGCTGCCCGAGCAGGTGGTCGAGCTCGCGAAGGCGCACCCGAACCTGCACGCGGTCAAGGAATCGAGCGCCGACGTGCGCCGGATCACGGCGCTGCGCGCGCGGCTCGGCGACCGCCTGGCGCTCTTCGTCGGCGTCGACGACCTGATCCTCGAGGGCGTCGCCGCGGGTGCTTGTGGCTGGATCGCCGGGCTCGTGAACGCCCTGCCGGTCGAGTCGGTGCGTCTCTTCACCCTGGCGCGCGAGGCGCCGCAGCAGGCCCGCGCGCTCTATGCGTGGTTCCTGCCGCTGCTGCGCATGGACACGACTTACGACTTCGTGCAGCGGATCAAGCTCGTCCAGCAGGAGGTCGGGATGATCGGAAGTGGTGGGGCGATCACCAGGCCTCCCCGGCAGCTGCCGACAGGAGGAGAGCTCCGCCAGGTGCTCGCCGCGATCCGGGGGTGCTTGCGCAATCGGCCGCAGCGGTGACGATGGGTGCGCCATGCGCAACCTATCCGCCACCGCACTCCTTCTCTTCGCCGCCACCGCGGCAGCCCAGACGGTCGTCCTGCCCTCCGCCGCAGCGACCATCAAGCCGAGCCCCCTCGCCTGGAACTCGACGATCTTCTACGGAACCTCGTCGACGACCTCGCCGAGCGACTCCCACACCCAGTCGTTCTTCGACGTGAACGACATCACCCCGCCAGCCGCCGTCTGGAACTCGCTGCAGTTCCGGCGCCCGGTCGGTCTCGGCAACGCGAACCCGCTGATGACCACGAATGCCAAGATCGTGATGTCGGTCTCGCCGACCGCGCACGACGCGATGAGCACGACTTTTGCGAGCAACCACGGGACCGCGCAGATCCCCGTGTTCAACGGCCCGCTCTCGCTGCCGGCCCGCAACAACCAGGCGACCTGGCCCTATGCGTGGGAAGCCCCGCTCCCGTTCCTGGTGCCCTTCGTCTATGCGAAGGCGATGGGCAAGGCGCTCGTGATCGACATCACCCAGACCGGCAACACCGGCGCCAACGTCTGGTACCTCGAGGCCACGGCTCCCGATCGCGGCTCCCGCGCCGAGAACGGCGGCTACCAGCCGAACTGCAAGTTCTCGAACGGCAATGCCAGCGGCGCGCTCGGGCACACGAATCCCTACGTCGGTGGCATCTGGAACCTGACCTACTACAGCCTCACGCCGAACCTCGTCGGCTTCGGCGCGATCGGCGCGCAGGGCGTCGGCGGCACCTGGGGCAGCCTGACGCTGCCGATCAACCTGACGCCCTACGGTGCGCCGAACTGTGTGTGGAGCGTGTCGGCCGACGTGAGCGTGGCTCTCGCGACCAACGCGTCGGGCAGCGCCTCGTGGGCCACGGTCCCGATCCCGAACAACCCGGCCCTCGCGGGCCAGGCGTTCTACGACCACGCGATGTTCATCGATCCGCCAGCCAATGCCTGGGGCGTGGCCACGACCTGGAGCAGCAAGTGGATCGTCGGCACGAACAAGGGCGCTCCGGGTTCGACGCTCTCGGCGACCGGCACGGCAGCCGGCAATGCGACGGGTTCGCTCGCGAAGGAAAGCGTCGCGACGTTCCAGCTCAATCCCTGAGCGGAGCTCGCATCCGCTGAGCCCGCTGCGGTCACGGGTTCCCCCCTGCGCAACCGCGTCGGGGGGTTGCCGGCCAGTTCTCGCAAGGCTATATGCCCGGGAGTTCCCCTCGCCTGCTGCACCGTGCGGCAGGCCACCTCCTTGCCTCCTTCTCCTGCGTCCAACGCAGGTCTGCCCATGACCAAGCTGCAACTCAGTGCTGCTCTGCTTCTCTTTGCGACCTCGGGGCTCGCCCAGACCAAGATCTGGGACAACGGCCCGCTCGTGACCGATCCGGGCGCCGGACCCGGGGGTTCGGACCTCAGCGTCCTGCAGACCGCGGCCCCCTCGCCCCTGACCGTCTACGGCTACGGCGCGCAGCGTGTCGCCAACAACGTCGTCGGTGACGACTTCGTGATCACCGGTGCTTGCACCGTGACCGAGATCGAGGTCTTCACCTACCAGACCGGTTCGACGACGACCTCGACGATCACCGGCCTGCAGGCTGCGATCTGGAAGTCCGCGCCCTCGAACACGGGTACTCCGCTCTGGGGCGATGTGAGTGCTGCTGGCGTCAACCTGATGACCAACGGCCTCGTGGCCAACACCTTCACGAACATCTATCGCACCACGTTGCCCGCGGCGACCAGCCGCCCGGTGATGCGCGTGCGCTGCAAGCTCGTGAACTCGGTCGGTGCCCCGACCCCGCTGCCACTGACGCCGGGCCGCTACTGGCTGACCTACATCCTCAATGGCTCGCTGGCCTCCGGCCCGTGGGTGCCCCCGGTCGCGATCAAGGATCAGCCGCTGACCGGTGATGGCATCCAGGCCGTCAGCTACCCGACCGGTACGTTTGCGGCGGTCGTCAGCGGCACGGCCCCGGCCACCTACGGCCAGGGCATCCCGTTCAACCTCTACGGCGCCTGCACTGGTTCGACGACGGCTGCCGCCTCGACCTACGGCGCCGGCAAGGCCGGCTCGGTCGGCGTCCCCGCTTGGGATGCCTCGGGCCTCGCCGCCCCCGGGCTCGCGCGCATGACCAAGTTCGAGATCAAGAACTGCGTCGCGGCTGCGACGCCCCTGGTCGTGCTCGGCCTGAGCCCGGGCAGCACCGTGATCCCGGGCATCGGCACCGTGCTGGTCACGCCCTTCCCCGGCGCGTCGCTGGTGCTGCCCGCAGCCAACTCCGCCAACATCAGCCGCAGCTACCTGCTCCTGCCGCCGGACCCCGTGTTGGGTGGTCTCGGGCTCTACTGGCAGGGCTGGATCCTCGATGGTGGCGCGGTCGGTGGCATCTGCCACAGCGACGGCCTGAAGTGGGCCGTCGGCCAGTGATGTCCCGCGACTGACGGTTGCCGCACGGTCCCGTGCAGTCCGGAGCCGGCCTCGTGCCGGCTCCGGCTGCGTACTGGGCCGTCAGGCGTGCGCGTGCCCGATGCGCCTCACCCGGCTTCGAGGCTGCTCGCCTTGCGCAGCAGGTAGCGCTGCTCGGCGAGGTTCGTCGCGCCTGCGGCCGCGGCGCGGTACTCGCGGATCGCCGCCTGCCGATCCCCAGCCATCTCGCACAAGTGCGCGCGCACCGCGGCGAGGCGGTGGTGGTTCGCGAGGCGCGGGTCGGCAGCGAGCGCTTGCAGCAACTCCAGGCCATGCGCCGGCCCGTGCACCATCGCCGCGGCGATCGCGCGATTCAGGGCCACCATCGGGTTGTCGGCGAAGTGCTGCAAGAGCGTGTAGAGCGCGAGGATCTGCGGCCAGTCGGTCGCGGCGAAGCTCGGCGCCTGCGCGTGCAGCGCGGCGATCGCCGCCTGCACCTGGTAGCTGCCGGCCGGGCCGGTGCCGAGCGTCGCCGCCAGGAGCTGCGTGCCTTCGGCGATCGCCGCGCGGTCCCAGGCGCCGCGGTCCTGCTCGGGCAGCGGGATCAGCTCG
>CAZSKV010000253.1:0-4113 GCA_964607495.1 uncultured candidatus Brocadiaceae bacterium | reverse complement strand
GCGCGATCTGCAATTCGGTTGCGATCTGCCATGCTGCCTCCTCGACGATGCGGACGGCGACCGTCGGGAGCACGCCGAGCACGAGACAGGTCAGCACGAGTGCGAGCGGTGGCAGACAGAGCGCAAGCGGCGCCTCGCGCGCTTGGGCCGCCGCGGGGCTGCGCGGAGCGCCGAGCCAGACGATGCCGAAGAGGCGCGTGAACGCCACGAGCGCGAGGCCGCCGGCAGCGACGATCCCCAGCAGCCCGATCACGGTCGCGACGGCTGCGGCGGTCGGCAGCGCGAAGGTGCCGCGGAGCGCCGCCGAGAGCAGCAGCCACTCGCCGACGAAGCCGCAGAGCGGCGGCAGCGCACAGATCGCGAGCGCCGCGAGGCCGAACGCGTAGCCGGTCCGCGGCATGCGTTGCAGCAGGCCGCCGAGCCGTTCGGCATCCCGGGTGCCGGTCGCGTGCACGATCGCGCCGGCGCCGAGGAAGAGCGCGCCCTTGGTCAGCATGTGGCTCAGCAGGTGCAGCAGCGTGCCCGCCAGCGCCAGGACGGCCATCGACTGCGCGCCGAACGCGCCGCCCAGCACCGCGAGGCCGATGCCCACGGTCGCGATGCCCATGTTCTCGATGCTCGAGTACGCGAGCACCCGCTTGAGATCGCGCTGGCCGATCGCGTTCAGGATGCCGCCGATCGCGGTTGCGCTGCCGAGCACGATCAGTGCAGTGCCGAAGCCGGCGCGCGGTTCGGGAAACCAGGTCAGCACGCGCAGCAGCCCGTAGGCGCCCATCTTGATCATCACCCCCGACATCAAGGCCGACACGTGGGTCGGCGCCGCGGGGTGGGCCTCGGGCAGCCACACGTGCACCGGGAAGAGTCCGAGCTTGGTGGCGAAGCCGAGCACCGCGAGCACGAACACGAGCGGGGCCTGGCCGGCCGCGGCCTCGAACCCCGCGAACTCGAGCCCGCGAGGCCCCTGGCCGAGCAGCGCGAACATCGCCAGCAGGCAGGCCCCGGACAGGTGGGCCGCGATCAGGTACTGCAGGCTCGCACGGCGCACTTCCTCGCGCTCGTGGCCGAAGCCGACCAGCAGGAACGAGGTGACGGTCATCGCCTCCCAGCCGAAGAGGAACGTCAGCCCGTCGCGCGCGGTCACCACCAGCGCGAGCGCGAGCACGAGCCACGCGAAGCAGCCGCTGACGACGCCGAGGTTCTTGTTCGCGTCGTGTGCCGCCAGGTAGCCGGCGCCGAACCAGGCGCAGGGGATCGCGAGGCCGCTTGCCAGCAGCAGGAAGAAGGCCGAGAGCGGGTCGACTTCGAGCAGCGCCGAAGCGCCCGGCAGCTGCAGCGGCAAGGGCGTCGTGAGCGGTGCCTGCCCGACTAGCGCCTGGAACGCGACGGCCAGCAGGCAACCGGCGCCGGCGGTCGTGCCGAGGGCGTTCACCCACACCGCGAGGCGCGCGCGGCCGAGCGGCATCGCGAGCGCTCCGGTCGCGAACAGCAGCGCGAGTCCGAGACCGAGCGCGTTCAAGGCTTCTCCTGCTCGAAGAGGGCGATCTGCGCGAGCAGCTCGTCGCGCGGCGGCCTTCGCAGCAGCATCGCCCGGAACTCCGCCTTCTCGAGCAGGAAGGCCAGCCGCGCGAGCAACTGCAGGTGCGCGCGGATCGTCGGGCTCACCAGCGCGAACAGGGTCGACACCGGCTGATGGTCGGCGGCGCCGAAGTCGACCGGCTGCGCGAGGAAGCACAGGTAGATCCGCGGGGAATCGACCTTCAGGAGCACCGGGTTGCGCACGTGCGGGATCGCGATGCCATGGCCGATGACCGAGGATTCGTGCTGCTGGCGCGACAGGAACACCGCGAGCAGGAACTCGCGGTCGGACTCGGGGACCGGCATCCGTTCGACGAGTGCCTGCAGCACGGAATGACGGTCGTGGCCAGGCAGGCCGTAGTGGACCGCGCCGGCCGCGAGCGCGGCGCCGACGCTCGGAGCCTTGCGCATCAGTGTGGTCGCGTCGCCGAAGAGGTCGGGCGAGACCGCGACCTTGCGCCGCATCGCCCATTCGAGCAGTTCGACTTCGTTGAACCGGTAGTGCTCGCCGACGCGGAAGTTCGGCAGGCGCTGGTCACGAATCCACTCGTAGATCGTGCGCTCGGGTACCTGCAGCAGGTGGGCGGCGTCGCGGACGGTCAGTTGCATCGCGCTGGGACCAGCGCCGGAGTCTAGGAGTCGGTGCTCATGGATTCCCGCAGTGCCTGTCCGACAGCCGCGGTCAGCCGATCGCCCGACCAGGGGGCGTGCGCGCCGGAATCCAGCGGCAGCGACCAGGTGATCTCGCCTGCGCCGGTGGCAGAGACGCCGGCGGCATCCGGGGGATGGGAAGGTGCCAGCCGCAGCGCATGGAGGTGCTCTCGGGCCCACGTGACGAGCCTGGGATCGTCCGTGAGCACTGCCATGAGTGCGGCCCCGAACTCCTCGATCCCGTGCTCGCCGAGCTGCTGCAGAGCTGCGGCGACTGCGGCGACGTCGCCGCAGCGGGCGAGCAGCTCCCAGTCGGCCTCGCAGCGGCAGTGCAGGTCGAAGCGGCCCCGCAACGCATCGGTCAAGCTGCCGAGCACGGCCCCGGCCAGGTTCACGGACGCCTGCGTTCTCGGATCGGCTTGCAGCGTCAGCCAGCCGGTCAGCACAGAGCTCGACGAGAAGCAGAGGAAGGCCCCGGGATCGACGCAGAGCCGCAACGCCGGGGGCTCGCGGAACACTCCGTGCTCCGCCGCGAGTCCGCTACCGCGCACCTCGATCCGGTCGACGCCTTCGAGCAGTCGCATCAAGTCCTCCGCATGCATGTACTCGAAGGCGAAACGCAGATCGCGACCCAGCAGGTTCTCGAGCTCGGCCGCGGCTTCCGGCGTCGGCGCGAGCTGGCTCCAGGCGACATCGATCGCCAGCGGCTTGCCTGCGCAGTGTGCGAGCTGGGTGGCGATCTCCGCCGGCAGATGCTGCTCGAGCGTGGTCGGCGCCGCCGCGCCCAGAGCCCCCTGCACCACCGCGGCAGCGCCCGCGAGCGCCGTCCCCAGGCCCTGCGCCATCTCCTGCATCGCCTGCTGCATCGCGGCTTCGAGCTGTTGCATGCCGCCGTGCGGATCGCCGGTCATCATCAGCCCCATGCTGCGATGCAGGTCGATCTTCCACTGCCCGGCCTCCTCGAGCAGCACGAACGGCAGCGGTTGCTCGACCCGCTGGCCGTCGGGTCCGGTGCCCAGGGCCGTGGCTTGCACGACCGCGAAGGGCGGGGCGCCGGCCATTCCCGCGTGCAAATGTGGGCGCCCGACCTGGAAGTCGTAGATCTCGAACGGTGGGTCGAGGTGCAACGACTCGTCGTTGCGTTGGCTCGAAAGCAGGTGGTTGCGGGCGGCCTGCTCGTTGCGCGCCTGCACGGCGATCAGCATCCCGCGCACGGTCAGCTCCTGTGCGGTGATCGCGCCGCTCGCGACGAGCCCGGCCACCAGCTCGTCGTGGCTGGCGGACGGAGCGGCGGCAGGCGCGAACAGGGCATCAAAGTCGCCCAGCGCGTCGAGCAAGGGCGCGGCCGCGGTGTCACCGTCGAAGGTCCGCGCCGCATGGACCACGGTCTGGCTGCTGGCCGGGAACCGACCTTTGGTGGCGATCACCTCCCGCACTCGCGGGATCAATACGAACTGCAGCCACTGCTCGAACGCCATCGTGTCGGCTCCGAACGCGAGCGCGAACTGCAGCTTCTCCGGCGGCAAGGGCGTGTCCTGCCAGCGACCCAGGCGGCGCAGCGCGAGTTCGACGGCGTCGATGCGGCGGGTGGCTTCGGCGTACGGGGCGGACGGCTCGGTCATCACGCACTCAGTGCGGCACCGGCCGCGGAACCAACTCGGATTCGCCGCGCATGCATGCGCATGCCATGGTGCGGCCCGGCGCACGGCTCGTAGGATCTCCCGCCCTGCGTGCTTCCTCCGATCCTGATCGACTCCGACGAGGCGTTGCGGCGCCTGGTTTCGGCGCTCGCCGGCGAGCCGGCGATCGCGATGGACACCGAGTCGAACTCCCTCTTCGCCTACCGGGAGCGGCTCTGCCTCGTGCAGATCAGCGCCGCCGGCGTCG
>CAZSKV010000252.1:0-4429 GCA_964607495.1 uncultured candidatus Brocadiaceae bacterium | reverse complement strand
AAGTAGAGCTTTGGCGTGCCCTCGACCAGCAGCGACTTGATGGCCGAGGACAGGACCGCCTCGCCCCGGTACTCGCGGAAGATCGGCTGCGCCTTCTGGCCGGGCATGGGCCGCTGCGTCGGATCGGGGAACTCGATGTCGGCCAGGTCCTCGATCAGGCGCACGGTCTTGGTGCGCGAGCCGAGCTTGACCACGATCACGTTCTCCTGGCGCTGGCCGAGCACCTTGGCGGCCTCGCGCGAACGCTGGATGTCGGCCCGCAGGTCGTAGGTCTGCACGAGCACGGCTTCGCCGCCGAGATAGGCGTACTGGCGCAGCAGATCGTTGGTCAGCCCGACGATCCGCTCCTGGATCCCCCACCAGTGCCGCTCCTCCTCGGTCTCGAATCCGGCCGGCATCGGCGTCGGGAAGAAGTGGAACTCGAGCTTCTGCTCGGGCCGGCCCCGCAGCTGCGCGAGCAGCTCGCGCGTCGGTTCGTCGACCGTGTAACGCTGGAACTCGGTCAGATCGAAGAGGCGCTTGAGCGCCGGCCGGGTCGCGAGCCACGTGAGTGCCGCCGCGATGCCTACAGCCAGGACGCACTGCACGAGCAGCAGCGTTCGGCCGACGAAACGCTTGCCGCCGCTCATCGCCATTGCCGTGCCTCCAGCGACTTGACGGTCAGGAACAGGAAGAGCCCGGTGAACGCGACGTAGAACGTGATGCGGCTGGTGTCGACGAGTCCGCTCATGAACCAGTTCTGCAGGTGGTCGCCGACGCTGATCTGCTCGAGCAGCAGCTGGAACCTGCGGTTGCTCTGCATCTCGTCGCGGAACGCGCCCGCGAGCAGGCCGGGCGCGGCCAGCAGCGCGACGTTGAAGATCATCGCCGCGAGCGACGCCAGCAGCTGGTTGTCGGTCAGGCTCGAGGTGAAGCATCCGACCGCGAGCAGCAGGCTGCCGAGCAGCACGAGTCCGAGGTACCCCGAGAGCACCGGGCCGTAGGCGATCGGCGCCGCCAGATAGGAGCCGCTCGCGAGCACCGGCAGCAGCACGAGCGTCGGCAGCCACAGCATCGCGTAGAACACGCTGGCCGCGAGCCACTTGCCGAGCACGACCTCCAGGTCGCGCACGGGCGCGGTCAGCAGCACTTCGAGCGAGCCGCTGCGCCGTTCCTCGGCGAAGCAGCGCATGGTCAGGATCGGTGGCACCAGCACGACCATCACGTACATGCTGGCTCCGAGCAGGTAGCTGACCGGAAACTTGTCGATGTCGCGGTCGTAGTTGATCCAGGTCTTCGTCATGGTCGCGACGTCGAAGCCGCGGAACAGGTAGAAGAGCACGAGGATCACGTAGGCGACCGGATTGAAGAAGTAGGACATCAGCTCCTTCTTCAGCACCGTGACGACGACGTTCATGCGGACACGCTCTCGGTGACCTGCTGGAAGTACTCCTCGAGCGTCGGCAGCACCAGCTTGAGCTCGCGCAGGGGCACGTCGCGCAGGCGCAAGGCGGCGTGCACGTCGTCGCGTGGATCTTGGCCCTCGACCACGCGGGCCGCGATCGTCGTGAACGAACCCTGCTGCTCGACCTCTTCCCAGGCGTCGAGACCGGCCACGCCGCGCAGGACCTGCACGAGCTGCTCGGGCGGCATGCGCGCGGTCACGACCAGGCGCTTGCCGAGGCCCGCGGCGAGCAGTTTGTCGGGGGTGCCGTCAGCCCGCAGCCGGCCCTGGTGGATGATCAGGATGCGCGTGCTCACGTCCTGCACCTCGGACAGGATGTGGCTCGAGAACAGGATCGTGTGCTCCTGCGCGAGCTCTTTGACCAGCGCCTTCATGCGGCGGCGCTGGTTCGGGTCGAGGCCCGAAGTGGGTTCGTCGAGGATCAGGATCGGCGGCCGTGCGACCAGTGCATCGGCGAGGCCCACGCGCTGGCGATAGCCGCGCGACACCTGGCCGACGAGCTTGCGCCGCACCTCGAGCACGCCGCAGCGCTCCATCGCCGAGCCGACGTGGGCGCGCCGCTGCGCGCGCGGCACACCCTTCAGGGCCGCGCGGTAGTGCAGGTACTCCTCGACCCGCAGGTCCGGATAGATCGGCACGTTCTCCGGCAGGTAGCCGATCTGCCGGCGCACGCCGACCGGATCGTCCTGCACGTCGTGGCCCGCGACCTCGGCCGTGCCTGAGGTCGCCGGGTGGTAGCAGGTCAGCACGCGCAGCGTCGTGGTCTTGCCGGCGCCATTGGGCCCGAGGAAGCCGACGACCTCGCCCTTGGTGACCGCGAAGCTGATGCCATCGACGGCTTTGGTGCGGCCGAAGACCTTGGTGAGCTGGTCGACTCGGATCATCAGCGCGACGTTGTAGCGGCGAGGCGTGCGGTACGTAACAGCCACGCGGCGGCCAAACTGGACATGGACGCCGGAACCCCGGGCGGGCAGCCTGTGCACTCCATGCGTTCGTTGCCCTGTGTCGTGTTCGCCTCGTTCGCGGCCTGCCAGCACGCCGCGGTGTCCGAGGCTCCCGCTCCCCTCGAGATCCCGGCGATCTTCGCCGACCACATGGTCCTGCAGCAGCACACGCAGGCACCGCTGTGGGGCCGCACCACGCCGGGCACCCGGGTGCAGCTGGTCGCGAGCTGGGACGGCGAGCCCCAGTACTGCACGGCCCGGAAGGACGGCACGTTCCGCATCGACCTCGCCACGCCCGAAGCCGGCGGTCCGTTCACGATCACGGTCGAGGCGGGACTCTCCCGCCGCGTGCTGCAGGACGTGCTGATCGGCGAGGTGTGGCTCGGCTCCGGGCAATCGAACATGGAGATGAGCGTCGGCGACACCGCCCCGGGCTATCGCGGCGTGGTGAACTGGCAGCAGGAGGTCGCGGCCGCCAACCACCCGCAGATCCGCCTCTTCACGGTCGAGAACAAGGCCGCGGCCAGCGCCCAGACCGATCTGCGCGGCACCTGGCAGGTGTGCACGCCGGACAGCGCGCACCGCTTCTCGGCGACGGCGTTCTTCTTCGGCAAGCGCCTCCACCACGAGCTGCGCGTGCCCATCGGCCTGATCGCGGCGGACTGGGGCGGCACGCCGGCCGAGTCCTGGACCAGTCCACAGGCGCTGCAGGCGCATGGCGGCTTCACCACGCAACTCGCGGCCCTCACGGATCCCGCCACGGCGGCGAAGGTCAACGCGCACACGCCCGGCGCGCTCTACCAGGGGATGATCGCGCCGCTCGTGCCCTATGCACTCGCCGGCTGGCTCTGGTACCAGGGCGAGTCGAACCGCACGCGCGCCGCGCAGTACGAGACGCTCTTCCCGGCGCTGATCCGCGACTGGCGCGCGCACTGGGGCAAGGAGCTGCCGTTCTTCTTCGTGCAGATCGCGCCCTACGCGTACGCGAACGACCGCGGCGAGGCGGCCGCCCTGCGCGCGGCACAGGCCAAGGCCAGGTCGCTGCCTGCGACCGGCATGGCCGTGACCATGGACATCGGCAACCCCAAGGACATCCACCCCGCGAACAAGCAGGAGGTCGGCCACCGGCTGGTCCGCCTCGCGCTCGCGAAGGTCTACGGCCGCTCCGAAGTCGTCTGCGAGGGGCCGGAGATCCAGCAGGCCGAGTTCGGGACGCAGGCGATCACGCTGCGCTTCCACGGCGCCCATGGCGGACTGGCTGCGGCCGATCGCCAGCCGCTGCGCGGGTTCGAGGTGGCCGGGCCGGACCGCGTGTTCGTGGCCGCCGAAGCGACCCTGACCGACGCGGCGGACACGGTCGTGGTCAAGGTCCCTCCCGGTCAGACCGCGCAGCACCTGCGCTATGGTTGGGCTGCGGCGATCGAGCCCAACCTGGCCAATGGCGCAGGCCTGCCCTGCGTGCCATTCCAACGCGATCGTTGAGCGGAACCGGCTCCCCCGCTAGAACCTGCGCTGGCCTGGACTTAGAGGCAGCGGTGCCAGCCACGCAGGCCGAGCGCATTTGGAAACAGACTCAGGGACTAGACCGATCGAACCCACGCTCCTCTCGCCCACCGGCCTCGGTCAGGACTTCCTCGACACCGACGCGGTACGGGCCGTGCATCTGCTGCAACGCCGCGGCTACGAGGCGTATCTGGTAGGCGGCTGCGTGCGCGATCTCTTCCTCGGCCACAAGCCGAAGGACTTCGACATCGCGACCTCCGCGCGGCCGCAGCAGGTCAAGCGCACCTTCCCGCGCAACTGCCGGATCATCGGCCGCCGCTTCAAGCTCGCGCACCTGCACTTCCACCAGAACACCAAGATCCTCGAGGTCTCGACGTTCCGGCGCACGCCGCAGGACGAACCGCGCGAAGGCGACGACCTGCTGATCACCCAGGACAACGAGTTCGGCACCGCCGAGGAAGACGCGCTGCGGCGCGACTTCACGGTGAACGCGCTCTTCTTCGACCCGGGGCACGACCGCATCCTCGACTACGTCGGC
>CAZSKV010000251.1:0-3317 GCA_964607495.1 uncultured candidatus Brocadiaceae bacterium | reverse complement strand
CGTCGGCCGGTTCCGCTGCAACGCGTTCCACCAGTGCGGTGATCTCGGTTTCGTGTTCCGCAGCGTCAAGAGCCAGGTCCCCTCGTTCAAGGACCTGAGCCTGCCGGTCGACCCGCTCAAGCGCCTCGCGGGGCTCAAGCGTGGTCTCGTGCTCGCGACCGGCATCGCCGGCTCGGGCAAGTCGACCACCCTCGCGGCGATGCTCGAGTACATCAACCGGAACAGCAACAAGCACATCATCACGATCGAGGACCCGATCGAGTTCTTGTTCGAGGACAAACGCTCGATCGTCAACCAGCGCGAGATCGGCACCGATGCCCCGAGCTTCTCCGAGGCCCTGCGCCACGCCGTGCGGCAGTCCCCGGACGTGATCCTGATCGGTGAGATGCGCGACCGGGAGACGATGGAAGCCGCGATCGGCGCCGCCGAGACCGGCCACCTCGTGTTCTCGACGCTGCACACGGTCAACGCCGTGCAGACCGTCGAGCGCATCATCACGTTCTTCCCGCCGCATCAACACGACCTGATCCGGCTGCAGCTGGCGCTGAACCTCGCTGGCGTGGTCAGCCTGCGCCTGATCCGCACGAAGGAGGGCAGTGCGATGGTCCCGGCGGTCGAGCTGCTGATCAACACGCCGACCGTGCGCGAACTCATCGAATCGGGTCAGACCCGGATGCTGCCGAAGGCCCTGGCCGAGGGTGCCTACTACGGCACGATGACCTTCAACCAGTCGCTGATCAAGCTCTTCGAGGCGGGCAACATCTCGCTCGACGACGCCCTCACCTCCTCCGACAACCCGGACGAGCTGAAGCTGCAGATGCGCGGCATCACGCGCGGCGGCGCCCCGTCTCCGACCGGCAAGGTCTGAAAGATCCGACCGCTGGCGGCCGGAGCGCCGGGAAGATCCGCGAAGAGCGGACGTCCGATGGCCTGCGCTCTGGACGGGGGCTAGACTCCCGCGCCCTGGTTGATGAGCAAGCTACCGATCAACTTCCTGCTCTACGTGGCCTCCGCGGGCATGCTCGTCGGCGTCGGTTGGATCTTCTACGAGGCCAACTACGCGCTGCCGAAGCCCAAGACCCAGAAGGAGATCAACGCGATCGTCCAAGGCCTCGTCGATCAGGGCGCCGGGCGGGAGCCCGAGGATCGGCCCTGGTTCTACGGCGACACCGAGTGGTGGAGCCAGTTCAAGGCCGCCAACCTGACCGGCAAGCTGCCGCCCAAGCCGAAGACCCCCGACGAGGCGGAGAGCAAGCCGATGGTTCCGGTCGGGTCCGAGAAGCCGCTGAAGGAGGTCTTCCACGTGCTCGGGATCATCGCCGGGGTCGAGCCGATCCCTCCCAACACGGAGCCTTATGCCTGCGCGATCCGCTACAAGCCGACCTCCGGCGTGCGCATTCCGGCCGAACTGATGGCTGCCTCGGCCGAGCCCGTGATCCCTGCGCCCGTTGCCGGGGCGCAACCCGGCCGTGGCGCGCCGATGCCTGTGCGCGGGCCGCAGGACCTGAGCCAGCCGACCCAGCATCTGCGGCTCGGCGACAAGCTCTGGGAACCGTTCGTGCACATCCGGCTGGCCCGGGTCGAGCCGGATGCCTCGGCCGCATGGTTCGAGGTCACCGGCAAGGATGGCAAGCGCGAGGAGCGGATGATCCGCAATGAGCTCGACCTGCCCGAGGACCTGCGCGACGAGATCGGGAAGGTGGTCGGGAGCGCGGGCGGTACGGCGACCACGCGTCCAGCCAAGGTCGTGGCGCCGATCGTCGCGAAAGGACTGTGGCGCGATCCTGGGGAGCGTTCGGCCGAGATCCAGCCCGGGACCTGGATGCTGTCCGAGAAGGACCATCAGTACCTGCAGGACAACAGCACACGGATCCTCGACGAGGATCTCGTGCTCAAGAGCTACACGTCGCGCAGCGGCAACCTCTCCGGCCTCCAGGTCGTGAAGGTGTCGCCCGAGATGCAGCGCTACGGCATCACCGAGGGGGACGTGTTGCTGAGCATCAATGGGATCCGCGTCGGCTCCAAGTCCGAAGCGATCCAGGTCAGCAAGCGGCTGTACGAGCGCGGCACGCGCATGTTCGAAGCCGAGATCCTGAGCCGCGGCTCGATCACGACCCGCACCTACACCGCGCCCGAGAAGAAGTAGGCGGACTCGTGCTGTTGACGCTCGACCGGGGCAACTCGACGCTCGACGTGCAAGTGCACGGTCCAGCGCGTGCCTGGCGGGCCCGTCTCGATCCAGCCGACCCGCAAGCGCTCGCGGCATTCGTCGCGGCGCATCCGATCACGGCTGCCGTCGGCCTGTCCGTCGTCCCGCATGGTCTCGACCAGGCGCGCGAGCTGCTGCGTGGCGCGGGGATGCCGCTGCTCTGCGCCGGCGTCGAATTGCCGTGCCCGCTGGCCACGCGCTATCCGGATCCCGCAAGCCTGGGTGTCGACCGCTGGGTCGGAGCCGTGGCGGCGCACGCGCGCTGCGGCGCCGTGGTGACCATCGACTGCGGCACGGCCACGACCGTGAACGCGATCGATGCGCAAGGGGTGTTCCTCGGGGGCGCGATCGCTCCGGGCGCCGCCACGATGGCCAGGGGCCTGGCCCTGCGCGCTCCGGCCCTGCCGGAAGCGCGGCTCGGCGGCCCCTTCGTGCTGCCGGCCGTGACCTCGGTCGATGCAGTCGGCGCCGGGGTTGCCCTGGTGTTCGCGGGCGGCGTCGACCGGCTCGTGAGCGAGGTCGCCGCGGCCGCGGATCTGCGGGCGGCGGCCCGCATCGTGACCGGTGGCGAGGCCGAACTCTACCTTCGCTGGAGCCATCTGCACCCCGAGCACGTCCCCGACCTGGTCCACCAGGGCCTGCAGCTGTTGTGGATGCGGCACTCGAGCTCCTGACCCCGCGCGGGGCCGCCGGGATCGCGGTCGTCGCCGCGCGCGGTGCCGCGCTCAGGGCGCGCCTGGCGTCGGCGCTGCGGCAAGGCGCCGGGCGGTTCCTGCCCGACGCCGGGCCAAGGCGTCCCCGGCGCGCCGAGTTGTGGCTCGGCGGGGAGTGCATCGACGAGGTGTTGGTGGTCGAGCGGCCGGAGCTGGACCTGCTCGAGGTCCACCTGCACGGGGCGGAGTCGGTGCTCGCCGCGCTCGAGCAGGAGTTCGGCCCTCTGGTCTTCCCCCCCGCGAGTCCTGCGGCGGCGTTGTTGCGCCAGGCGACCTCGTCCACCCAGCTCGCGCTGGCGCTCGAACAACTCGGCTACGACTTCCCGCACTTCCTGAGCCAGGTCTCGCGCCTGGAGCCAGCGGCCCGGAACCAGGAGCGCGCGCGCCTGCGCGAG
>CAZSKV010000250.1:0-11889 GCA_964607495.1 uncultured candidatus Brocadiaceae bacterium | reverse complement strand
TCGACCGGGCCGGTGGTTGCCCCGGCCAGCCACTGTCCGGGCGTCTGCTCCGGCAGTGGTGGAGGCTGCAGCTCGGGGATTGCCCCGGAGCAGCCGGCACCGGCGAGCAGGGCCAGCGCGAGCCGCATGTTGGCGCGGCTCATGGCGTCGCTCCGGCCGTGGCGGGGGAGGCGGCGAGGGTCTGGCTGCGCAGCCCTGCGGCGACGAAGGGCACGAGGCGCCGCAGCACCCCGTCCACATCGCCAGGGTCGCAGAGCCCATTCGACATCTCCCGCAGCCGCCAGGTGTCGCTCATCGTGTGCAGCATCGCGCCGACCATGAAGTGCCCGCGCCAGAACAGCTCGGCCAACGAGTGCCCGGGCAGCGCGCGCTGCAGGGCTGCGAGGTACCGTGCCTTGACCGCGTCGAAGCAGCGGTCGATCCGCCGGCACAGCGGCGCCGCCTCCGCGCTCATGCGGCCGACGATGCGCATGAAGTCCTGTCCCTCCGCCGTCTGGGCGAGCTGCAGGGCCGGGCGCAAGAACGCATCGAGCAGGCCCTCGAGCGGCAGTGTGCGATCGGCGTGCGCGGCTTCGAGGGCAGCGAGGCGCTGCAAGCGCTCCCGGTTCACCGGATCGATGCGGCGCGCGAACACCGCGAGGTAGAGGGCCTCCTTGCCGCCGAAGTGATAGCTGACCGCCGCAAGGTTGACCTTGGCCTTGGTCGTGATCGCGCGCAGCGAGGTCGCGGCATAGCCGGCCTCGGCGAAGCAGGCCTCGGCGGCATCGAGCAGGCGGTCCTTGGTGGCGTCGGGCGGCATCGAGGGGCGGGAGGGTAGCGGCTGTTCCGTGAGGGTCAAACGTATGTTTGAATCCGGGGTGGTCACCTTCCTTGGGCCGCAGGCAGCTGCCGATGCGGGGGGGTGTCAGAGTGCCGTGAGGTCCCAGCTCAGGTCGCCGTTGCCAGGCTCTTCGGACTGGCGTGTGCCGGTGTCTCCTCGAGTGGATGATCGGGGGGTGAACACGCTCGGCGTGGACCTCGCCTCCGCCGCGGAACACACGGCGACGTGCGTGATCGAATGGGCGAACGGTCGCGCGTCCATCAGGCAACTCGTGGTGGGTGCCGACGACCACGCGATCGCGTTGCTCGCTCGCTCTGCCGACGCGATCGGAATCGATGCGCCGTTCGGCTGGCCACTGCCTTTCATGGAACTTCTCTCAGGGAAGGCGCGGCCATCGACCTGGACCCCAGATCGTCGAGACGAGTTGCGATTTCGCGCGACGGACCACCACGTGAGGAAGATCACGCGCCGCTGGCCTCTCAGCGTCTCCTCAGACCTGATCGGCGTGGTCGCGATGCGCTGCCACGGGCTGCTCCAGCGGCTTCGCTCGACGAACCCGACCAGGCGCGAATCGGTCCTCGAGGTCTATCCGGCTGCGGCACTTCGCCGGTGGGATCTGCCCGCGACGGCCTACAAGGGTGCCAAGAACCGCGAAGCGCTCGAGCAGCTCGTAGGAAAGGTCATGCGAGTCGCGACCTGGCTCGAAGTTCCTGTTGAGTCCGCAAAGCTCCTCCGAACATCGGACGACGCGTTCGACGCCCTGGTGTCGAGTCTGGTCGCGCGGGCGGCAAGGGTCGGACTCGCTGACAACTCTCCTGACAACGCGTGCTCTCGAAGCGAAGGTTGGATCGTATTGCCGAAGGCATGCTCGCTATCGGCGCTCGCGCTGTGATCGTGAGAGGCGACATGCACGCTGAGACCACCGCATACGAGGCCAGCGACGGTGACCCGGCTCGGGTCACCCGGAGCGCAGTCCGCACTCCGGGCAGAGCGTGGGGCCTTGCAGACTCCATCGACTGGCGGCGCGAGGCGCCAACTGCGGCCTTCGGTTGGCAACTTCTGCGCTATGGCGCGCGATAGAAGCTCGTCTGGTACCGGCCATACAGCTTCACCCATTCCTCGGGGCTCGGAGGTCCGCCGGTTGTCCCAATGATCTGTGCCAGTTCCCGGAAGTACTGCGCAAAGAAGGCGCCGAACGTGCCGACGATGGTTCCCATTCTCCGTCCGGTATTGCGGAAGCCATGCGGCTGGCCGCGCGGAACGAACAGGAACGAACCCGCGCTTGCCGGCATGAGCTGGGTTCCGAGCGCAAACTCGAACTCTCCGTCGACGACGTAGAACGTCTCGTCGTGGCCGTGGTGGATGTGCTGGGGCGAGCCCTTCGCCGCGGGAGCTGCGACATATTCATAGTGGATCACCCCATCCTTGGCGTCCACCCCTGAGGTCTTCAGGATCAGCTCACTCTCGTCGAGGAACCGCAGGCGTTCACCGGCACGCGGCTCGAGCAACAGGAATGACTGCTGGGGCATGATTGCATCTCCTTGCGGCAAACTTGCTGGAATCCGACGGTGGCTGCGCCCGTCGCCCGCGCGGCTGGCGCAGGCCCACGGTAATCACGTGGGCCTGATGACGCCAGGGCACCTGCAGGTGCCCAGCAGCTCGCACCACCTCGGGAGACCGCCGGGCTGCCCTCGGCGATCGTGGCCAGCGGGATCATGATCTTGGCTCGAAGCGCCGGGTCGGCAGCGACACATGCGGCATGTCGCCGAAGGCACTCGCCTGCACCAGCACGTTGCCGAGCGCCGTGGCTTCCTCCGGACCCGCGAGGACGGGGATCCTGCACGCATCCGCGGTCAACTGGTTCAAGAGGTCGTTCTTGCTGCCGCCACCGACGATGCGCAGGGCGTGGATCCGGCGGCCGGTCACGGCTTCGAGGCCGCGCAGGACTTCCGCATAACGCATCGCGAGCGACTCGAGCACGATCCGGACCAGCTGGGCGGCTTCGTCCCAGGTCGGTTGTCCGCTCTCGCGCAACGCGGCGTTGATCTCGGCCACCATGTCCGCGGGATGGAAGAAGCGCGGATCGTCGACCGCGATCCGGCCGGCGTCCGGTTTGGCCTCGGCGACGCGCGGCAGGAGCCGCTCCCAGCGCACATCGAGGTCGCGCGCGTCCCAGATCCGCCGGCACTCGTCGACGATCCAGAGTCCCATGACGTTCTGCAGCAGGCGGGTCTTGCCGCATGCGCCCGCCTCGTTGCTGAGGTTGTGCGCGCGCGCGGCCTCGGTCGTGACCGGGGCATCGGTCACGACTCCGACCAGGGACCAGGTGCCTGACGACACGAAGGCCTCGCCGGGTTCGAGCTGGGCCCCGACCACGGCGCTGGCGGTGTCGTGGCTGGCGGGCACCACGATCGGGATCGCGCCGAGCCCGGTCGCTTTCTGCTGGGCGCGGGACAGGAGCGCGAGCCGGGTGCCGGGCGGCACGAGGCGCGGCAGGATCGCCGTCGGGAGGCCGAGGCGCCCGAGCAGCGGCCTCGCCCAGTCCCGCGTGCGCACGTCGAGCATCTGCGAGGTCGAGGCGATCGTCACCTCGCTCTGCAGGCTGTCGCACAGGAGCGCATGCAGCAGGTCGGGCATGAACAGCAGCCCGGCCGCCTGCTCGGGGAAGCGGCCCTTGTGCACGTGCGACCAGAGCTGGAACAGGGTGTTGTAGGGCTGCACCTGCACGCCCGTGGTCGCGAACAGTTCTGCGGCCGGCACGCGCGCGAGCACCTGCGCGGGCACGCCCTGCGTGCGCGCATCGCGGTAGCAGATCGGGTCCTCGAGCAAGGTGCCATTGGCGTCGACGAGCCCGTAGTCGACACCCCAGGTGTCGATGCCGATGCTCGAGATCTCGTAGGAGAGCCCGGCGGCGCGCTGCATCCCGGCCTGGATGCCCTGCAGCAGGGCCTGCACGTTCCACCGCTCGTGGCCGGCGAGCCGGCGGACCGGGTTCGGGAACCGATGCACGACCGCGAGCTCGACGCTCGAGCGGCGCTCGAGGCGGCTGCCCGTGTGCGAGATCACGCCGAGGATCACGCGGCCGGACGCGGCCCCGAGGTCGATCGCGAGATGTGCGTGCTGTGAGTCCATGTCAGACGATCCCCGAGCGGGCGCCGGCTTCTGCCGGGCGCTCCTTGGCCTTGTGCTGCCGGTAGCCGCTCGCGCGGTAGGCCGCGAGCGGTTCGGCCTCGCCGCCGGCGCGCACGCGCGCAGCGGCGAGGATCGGTTCGACGTCGGTGTGGAAGGCGGCCTTCAGCGTCTGGTGGGCGAGCAGCGCGTCGTTGTGCTCCTGGCAGTGCGCGAGCGCCGCCTGGTCGACCAGCAACGCCTTCACGTAGGCGCGCTGCACCTCGATCGCCGAGACCAGCAACGATTCGATCGGGTCGGTCACGTTGTGCGATTGGTCGAGCATGTAGCAGGGAGCGAAGCCGGGCAGTTTCGCGCGCGCCGCGTCGACCAGCTCGCAGAACACGAGGAAGAGCTGGAACGGCTTCTGGGAGCCGGCATCGAGGTCGTCGTCGCCGTACTTGCTGTCGTTGAAGTGGAAGCCGCCGAGCTTGCCGAAGTGCGCGAGCCGGGCGACGACGAGTTCGATGTTGACGTTCGGCGCGTGGTGGCCGAGATCGACCAGGCACAGCGCGCGGTCGCCGAGCTGGGTCGCGGT
This sequence comes from uncultured candidatus Brocadiaceae bacterium, assembly GCA_964607495.1. Lineage (GTDB taxonomy): Bacteria > Planctomycetota > UBA1135 > UBA1135 > UBA2386 > CAZSKV01. The sequence continues at coordinate 7,363 of CAZSKV010000250.1, read as the reverse complement.
CCAGTAGCTCGTGCCCCAGTCCTGGTTGACCGTCGAGTAGAAGGCCGGTTCACAGAGCTTGTGCTCGAGGAAGAGCCGCCAACCCGGCGGCAGTTCGCGGTAGATCGCGCGCAAGGAGTCTAGGTAGCGCTCGAGCGCCGCGCGCAGGTGGATCTGCCCCGGGAAGTTGCCGCCGTCGCCGATCCACACGGTCAGGTCCCTGGCGCCGAGTGCGGCACCGAGGCGCAGGCAGTGCAGGTTGTGGGCGATCGCCTGTTGCCGCACGGCGCGGTCGGTGTGCGTCAGGCTGCCGAACTTGTAGGAATGGGCCTGGCTGCGCTGGTCCTGGAACGTGTTCGAGTTCATCGCCGCGAAGCCGAGGCCGAGGCCTGCCGCGTACTGGGCGAGGGCCCGCGGGTCCTCCGGCTCGTCCCAGGGGATGTGCAAGGAGACGGTCGGCGTGATCCGGCACAGGCGCTGCACGACCGCGCAGTCGGCGAGCTTCTCCGCGACGTTGCGCGGTTCACCCGGTCCGGGAAAGCGCGCGAAGCGCGTGCCGCCGGTGCCGACGCCCCACGACGGCAGCGCGAGCTCGAGCTGCATCGCCTGGTGCGTGATCTCGTCGATGCGGATGCCGCGGCGGGCCAGTTGCTCGCCGAGGTGCAGGTAGTCCGACATGGTTGGCTACCGTAGCACGCGCGCGTGCCGCAGGAACCTGCCGGGTCAGAGCGCCCGCAGCGCGTTGCGCGGCGACAGCCGTGACGCGCGCCAGGCCGGCAGCGCCCCGCCGCAGAGCCCGATCAGCATCGCGAGCAGCAGGGCCGACACGACGACGTCTCCGGTCACGCGGAACGCGAACGCCTGCTCGGTGAAGGTCGCCCAGTTCGTGGTGCCGGTCGCCAACCCGTTGCACTGGTAGCCGAGCAGCACCCCGAGCAGTCCGCCACAGACGCCGAGCAGCAGCGCCTCGGCGAGGAAGCCGACGAACACCGCGCGCGGGGCGAAGCCGATCGCGAGCAGCGTGCCGATCTCGCGCTTGCGCATCTGCACGCTCGCGAGCAGCGTGTTGGTCGCGCCGAACACGGCGCCGGTGCCCATCACGAGCGCGAGGAACCAGGCCAGCACCTTGAGCACCATGCCGAGCGCTCCCGACTGTTCGGCGAAGTAGGTGCGTTCGCCCTTGGCCTGGGCGACGAGGCGGGGATCGGCGCGCACGCGGGCGTCGGCGCGCGGCACGTCCCAGCCCTCCTGCAGCCGCGCGATCAGCGTCGAGAACACCGGCCGGTCCATGACCCGCAGGAAGATCTCGACGTCGACCCAGAGCTCGGAGTCGTAGGCCTGGCCGCCCGAGTCGAGCAGGCCGGTGATCGTCCAGCGGTAGCCCCCGAGCTCGATCGGGGCGCCGAGCGCGCACCCGGCGAGCCGGGACTGCAGCGCCTTGCCGACCACGACCTCGTAACGGCCGGGCGCGAACATCCTGCCCTCGATACGCACCTGCTCGCGCACGGCGAGGCCGCGCGGGCCGGTGCCGCGCACCGGGATGTTGGTCTTGCCGCCGTCCTGCTTGGCCAGGCTGAAGGCCGCGTAGAGCTCGGGCTGGGCCAGCGGCGCGCCGCTGGCGTCCAACGCGACGAACGGCGCCGCGGTCACGATCCGCGCGACGTTGCGCGACAGGCCGGACACGCCCTCGCTCGTGGCCCCGGCGCGCATCACGATCACGTTGCGGTCGCTGCCGGTGCCGGAGAGCGCCTCCTCGAAACCGCGGGCGAGCGAGAGCACGAGCACCAGCACCGCGACCGAGAACGCGATCGCCGAGAGCGTGAGCGCGGTCGCTCCCTTGCGGCGGAACGCCGAACGCAGGTTGTACGAGAAGGGGATCGCCATCAGTCCAGCCGCATCGCGCGCACGATCGGCAGATGGCGCGCATAGAGGGCGGGGGCGAGGCCGGAGATGCCGGCCAACAGGGCGCCGAGCAGCAGCGCGCGGCCGATCGTCCCGTCGGTGCAGAGGAAGCTCGGCAGGATCACGGTGCCGAACACGATCGTCTGGCCGTGGAAGAGCCCGCGCGCGAGCGCGATGCCGAGCAGCGCGGCGCCACCGCAGAGCAGCGTCGACTCGGCGACGTAGAGCCAGCCGAGCGTCGCGCGCCGGAAACCGAGCGTCTTCAGCACGCCGATCTCGCGCACGCGTTCCTTGATCGCCAGCAGCATCGTGTTCAGCGTGATCATGAAGGTCGCGAACAGCACCGCGCCGCCGATGAACTCGAACAGCAGACCGACGTTCCCCCACATCGAGATGAACTGCGCGCTGAACGCCGCCTCCGGCTGGGTGAGCGTCCGGCTGTTCGTGTTGCGGAACAGCTCGTCGATCCGGTCACAGATCTCTGGTGCCTTGCTCGCGTCCTCGATCCGCACCGTGATCATGCCGATCAAATTCGGCTGGCCGATCGTGTCGTTGACGTAGTCCCAGTGGAAGTACATCGACTCCTCGTCGTAGGCCGGATTGCCGCTCGTGTAGATCCCGGCGACCGTGAACGAGTAGGTGCCCGGGTAGATCGTGCCCTCGAGCACCACCGAGCTGTCGACGCCGAGCTGGTAGCGCGCGGCGAGCCCGCGCCCGATCACGCAGCTCTTGCGCTCCTGCTGGAAGCGCGTCCACGCGGCCTCGCTCATCTGGAACTCGCGGCTGTACTGCTGGCGCAGCGCCGGCACGTCGACCGCGAAGCGCGCAAAGAAGTTCTTCGGGTCGATGTAGACGCCGTCGAACCAGTTCCACCAACCCAGGTCGCGCACGCCGGGGATGCGCGCGGCCTTGATCTTCTCGATCGCGGAGCGCGGCAGGGTCTGGAACAGGCTGACCGCGGAGGCGGTGATCAGCCGCTGTGCGTCGCCGGTGTTGCCGACGATCGTGAGCGTGGTCAGGAAGGTCTGCAGGAAGCAGTAGAGGAAGATCGCGATCACGACGCTGCCGCCGGTCAGCGCGGTGCGCAGCTTGTTGGCGCGCAGGTGGCCGAAGATCAGGCTCCAGGGCATCAGTCCTGCCCCGCCGCGACGCGGCCCTGCTCGAGGTGCACGGTGGTCTGCGCGCGCTGTGCGGCATGCCGGCTGTGCGTGACCATCAGGATCGTCTTGCCGAGGTCGCGGTGCAGCCGGTCGAGCAGCGCGAGGATCTCCTCGCTGGTCTTCGGATCGAGATCCCCGGTCGGCTCGTCGGCCAGCAGGAAGCTCGGGTCGGTGACCAGCGCGCGCGCGATCGCGACGCGCTGCTCCTGGCCGCCCGAGAGCTCGCTCGGCCGGTGGTCGACGCGATCGGTGAGGCCGACGAGGTCGAGCGCGATGCCGGCGCGGCGCCGGCGCTCGCGCCGCGAGAGCGGGAAGAGCTTCAGCGGCAACTCGACGTTCTCGAGCGCGGTCAGCACCGGCAGCAGGTTGTAGAGCTGGAAGATGAACCCGACCGTGCGCGCGCGCCAGTGCGCGAGCTCGTCGTCGTCGAGCTGCGTGATGTCCTCGGCACCGAGTTCGCCGTGCACCGTGATGCTGCCCGAGTCCGGGCGGTCGAGGCCGCCGAGCAGGTTCAGCAGCGTCGTCTTGCCGCTGCCCGAAGGCCCCATGAGTGCGGTGTAGGAACCGCGCAGGATGTCGACCGAGAGGTCGTCGAGCACGCGCACCTCGACTCCGCCCCGGGAGAAGGTCTTGCTCAGGTTGGCAACGCGGATCAGCAGGTCGGCGGACATCGGGGCGCTTGCTTGTCGGGCTCGGGCCGCTGGCCGTCAAGCGCGCGGCGCTGTTCAGCGGCCGCAAGGGAGCCGACAATGCCGCCGACACCCATGCCTACCCGATCCCCCGGTCTGGTGCTGTGCGGCCTGCTCCTCGCGTCCGCGACCGCGCTCGGCGCGCAGAACCCGCTCTACGTCGATCCGGTGCTGGGCGTCGACCAGCCCGGTGCGGGCGGCCCGGCCACTCCGTTCAAGACCTTGACCTACGCGCTCGCGCAGGTCCCGAGCACCACCGCGGGCCGGATCCTCCTGCGTCCTGGCACCTACTCGACCCTGAGCGGCGAGGTGTTCCCGATCGCAGTGCCTGGCCAGTGCACGATCGAGTCCGATCCGGCGTTGGTGCCGGCCGGCGCGCGGCTCGCGGTCCTCGACACTCCGTACACGGCGCAGTCGGCGCTCGAGCTGGTCACGACCTCGGTGCGGACCACGACCTTGCGCAACCTGCGGATCCAGGGCCGCATGCTGATCGGAGTGGAACTGAGCGTGCGCGCGACGGCGACGCTCGCGACGCTCACGATCGAGGACTGCGAGATCGCGGAGCAGCGCCCACTCGAGGTCAACGTCCTGGGCAATGCGAAGGCGGTGGTCACGGTCCTGCGCTCGCGCCTGAACGGCGTGGACTCGCCGATCGCGATCCACACCCGGAACGTGGCCGGCGCCACGGCCGAGCTGCAGGTCGAGCGCAGCGTGCTGATCCACGGCATCTCGGCCGCGCTCGTGCTCGACGCGAACGTCGCGGGCACGATCCGGGCGATGCTGCGGGCGACGCAGGTGCGCTCGGGCGTCCGCTACGGCCTGCTCGCGGTCAGCGGCAACGGGGGCGCGATCCAGACCCGGCTCGAACACTGCCTGTTCCACGACCACGGCAACAACGTGGTCGGCGGCGGGATCAGCAACGGCGCAATCTTCGACCGGATCGAGGCCGGCGGCCTCGCGCCGGCGCACGTGGTCGTGAACTCGATCTTCGCGAAGAACATGACGGACGCGGCCGCCGGCGCCAACCCCTCCTACACCTGGGGCCGGAACCTCGTGAAGCAGGCGAGCCTCGGCAACCTCGGCGGAAACGTCGTCGGTGCGCCGACTTTCGCCAAGGCCGCGGAGAACGACTTCCACCTCGCGCCGACCTCGCTCGGCGTCGACCTAGGCCTCGCCGTCGACACGACGCTGTCCGACGACTTCGACGGCAAACCGCGCCTGTCGGCGTTCGCCGGCGCCGCCCCGGACCTCGGCCCGGACGAGGTCTTCCTCGGCGCCACGTTCACCAGCGACGGCGCGCGCGTCGGCCAGCCCTTCGCGCTGCGGACCAGCTGGAGCGCGAACGCGCCCTTCGCGTACTTCCTCGGCACCGACGCGGTCCCCGGCAGTTTCGGCGCCGGGAAGGTCCACCTCGCCGGCCAGATCTTCGCGACCGGGATGCAGGGCACCTGTGCGGCGAGCGGCGTCGGCGAGGCCGTGCTGACGCTCCCGAACGACCCGGCGCTCGCGGGGCTGATCGTGCACTGGCAGAGCGTGAGCGCGCAGGCGCCGTACCTGGGCGGCAACAGCAAGCGCTCGCTGGTGCTGCTGCCCTGAGGCCCGGAGCGCCTACTTGCCGAGTTCCAATCCGAGCACGAACTCGCGCCAGGCGGGCTCGAACGCGTCGATCGGCCGGCCGAGGAGCTTCTGGAAGGTGTCGGGCCGCACGCGCGTGAACGCGACGTCCTGCACGAATGCGAGGAAGCCCTTGCGGTGCTTGCCACCTTCCGCGGTCAACAGGAACCAGGCCAGCGTGTAGCCCTGGTCGTACTCGGTGACCCCGAAGCCCTGCTGCGTCATCGCATCGAGTTCCGCGAGCGACTTCATCGGCTTGCCTGCCTGGAGGCGCGCCTTCATGTTGGCACTGCGGCCCTTCTCGACCACCTGCACGAGCTTGCCCCCCTTCTCGACGAGTCCCTCGAACGTGCACGGCAGCGCCTCGAACACCCAGTAGTGCGGGTCCTGCGTGCCTGGCGGGAAGTTCGCGGCCAGCGTCAGCAACTGATGGCCGGCTTCGTGGAAGAGCGTCTGCTCGGCGCGCGCGTGGCCGGGCAGCGGTTCGTCGCAGAGGCAGAGCGTTTCGTCGCCGGTGGAGAAGAACGCCTGCGGCGGGGGTTGGATCGTGGAACCCTTGGCCAGGTGCTCGATGTACTCGGCGCGCGTGCGCGCACACTGCACGCGCAGGCGCTCGAGGTCGTGCAGCCGCCAGTCCTTCGCGAACGCGCCGTGGAACCAGGCATAGAAGAGCTCGAGCTGGCGCAGCAGCTCCTGCGCGCGCGGCCGGGGCAGGTTGCTGACCAGCTCGTAGTGGGCGCTCTTCGCGGTCTGCGCGTCCACCCAGCGGATGTGCCCGGCGGCGTCGGTGATCCGGTCGATCAGGCCGCGTTGGATGCGTCGCTTCTTGCCGTCGACCTCGATCTCGACCGCGTCCTTGAGGCGGGCCGTGACCGTGCCGGCGACGACCTTGCCGTCCTTGAGATGGATCTGATCCTCGCCAGGTCCGGCGGTGACGAGGATGGCCAGGAGACAAGCGCAGTGCAGCATGGCGCGCGGCGACGCAATCGGTCGCGACTTGCTCCGATTATTTTGCCCGCGCGACCGCGTCGAGGAGCAGCTGCCGGTAGCTACCCTCCGCCGCGGTCCACAGGTACCAGGCCAGGGCCGCGGTCTCGTCGTAGGCCTCGAGGTCGAATTCCGTGCTCCGCAGCCGGTGCAGCGCCTGGGGGGTGCGCACGGCCTGGCGCCGGGCGGCCCGGTAGTGCAGGTTGGCGAGCCGCTCGGCCGGGGGGGTGAGCTCGAGGCGGCCGGCGCGCAGGGTCAGGCCCTCGCAGAGGCAGGGCAGGGCCTCGTGCAGCCAGAACCCCTCAGTCGCGGGCTCTGCGCGCAGGCCAGCCGCGCGGGTCAGCAGCTGGTGGCAGGCCTCGTGGTAGAGCAGGGCGTCGTCCCAGGCCTCGGCCGCCAGGAAGAGCGTGTCGTCGGCCTGTGAGTAGAACGCGAGCGGCGGACGGCGGTCCGGGTGCCTGGCGGCGAACGCGGTCGCGAGGTCGCCACGGGTCGGCACGATCCGAACCGTGAGCGCGGTGGTGGGGGTCAGGGGCCCCAGGCCCGCGAAGGTGGCGCGGAAGAAGGCGTGGAAGCGCTCGAGCTTCGCGCCGAGGTCGGCCGGGGCTTCGCCCTCGATCCGATAGAGCGGCGGTTGTTCCTGCGGGCGGCCACAGGCCCCCGGCAGGGCGAGCAGCAGCAACCCCGCTGGTCCGGCAGCGTTCAACGCAAGAGCACCGTTTCGCCGCCAGCCAGGCCCTGCTTGATCTGCACCTTGCCGTCCTTGGTGGCGCCGGCCTCGACCGTGACGAATCGCTTCTCCTTGCCCTCGATCACGAACACGCCCGCGCGGCCGCCCTGGGTCACGAGGGCCTTGGCGTCCACGATGATCCGGTCGGCGGCGAGTGGCTCGCCGCCCGGCGCGAGGAACGTGACGCGCGCGCCCATCTCGGGCCGCGCGAACGCCGGCACCGCGTCGAACACCGCGACGACCTTGATCGTCGCCTTGCTGCGGTCGGCCGTTGGCCGCACGAGGCGGACCTTGCCGGCCAG
>CAZSKV010000249.1:0-8624 GCA_964607495.1 uncultured candidatus Brocadiaceae bacterium | reverse complement strand
GGCCAGGCAGTGCCGCCGCGGTGGCGGGACGCGTGCACGCCGGGCGCTACCTGATCGAAGTGCCCACCGCGGCGTCGTGCGCGCTCGTCGTCGACTTCGAGGCCGAACGCGTGCAGGCGCGCGAGGCCCTCGCGCAGACCCGTGCCGCCGTCACGCAGGGCCGGTTCGCCGACGCGCTCGCGCAGACTGCGCTCGTGCAGAGCCAGGTGCCGCACGACCTGCGCAGCCTGCGCGAGGCGCAGCAGGTGCGCGGCCAGATCCTGGCCGACCTCGGGCAACGGCTCGTGGCGATCGAGGCGGCGCTGCAGCAGGCCGAGTTCCTGAAGACCCGCGCGGCCTTCGCGCGCTCGCAGGCGGCCTTCGACGCGGTCACGCGCGCGTTCGGCGCCGCGAACCTGCCCGACCAGGCGGCGGCGCGGCGGCTGCAGGCCCGGATCGAACTCGCGCTCGCCGAGTTCGACCTCGCCGATCTCGACCAGCAGTCCCAGGTGCTGACCAGCCTGCGCGCGGCGCTCGAGAAGGGCGGCGAGAGCGGGCTCGCGCAACTGGTCGTGGAGTCCCAACAATCGCTTGCCACGCGGACGCAGGAGCTGACCGGGACGCGGCAGCGGCTGACGGCCGAATTGCAAACCAACGCCAAGAGCAACTAGGAGTCCCATGGCAGGCAAGGCCACTGCGGTCGATCTCGGTTCGCGGACGCTCAAGGTCCTGGTCGTCAAGGACGGCAAGTCCGGCCTGGCCGTGCAGCGCTTCGCGGCGCTCGAAGTGCCCGACCAGCCGCTCTCGGCGACCGACATCCCGCTGCAGCACGCGGTCCTCGGTCTGGCTGGCAAGGACATGATCCTGCGCTACTCGCAGGTCCCGCCGTCGCCGGACTGGCAGCTCAAGAACCTGATGGATCTCGAGATCCAGGACCTCTCGGCCCAGTCGGGTGGCGAGCTCTCCGCCGACTACAACGTGCTGCCGATCGTCGACGAGGAGGGCGGCATGGAGACGGTGCTCATGGCGCTCGCCCGCAACGACGCGTTGCAGCGCGCGAGTGCCCAGGTGACCGAGGCCGGCGGCTCCGTGGCCGGTCACGTGCCGAACTGCGTGGCCCTCTACAACGCCTACCTGCGTTGCGGGCGGATCGAGGAGGATGCGGTCGTCTGCCTGTGCAACCTCGGCCACGAGACGATCGACATCGCGCTCGTGCGCGGCGTGGACCTGCTCTTCGCGCGCAACCTGTCGGGGGGCGGCAAGGTGTTCGACGACGCGATCGCCGGCGCGTTCAACGTCAGTGGCAGGAAGGCGGAGCAGCTCAAGAAGGACCTGCTCGACCTCGACCCCGCGAGCCGCGGCCGCTACGCCTCCGGCCAGGCCGAGAAGGTCACGATCGCGGCCGGCGGCGCCTCGGCGATGATCGTGTCCGCGATCCAGAGTTCGCTCTCGTTCTGCCAGACGCAGACCAGGCAGAAGGACCTGCGCCTGCAGCGGATCCTGCTGACCGGCGGCGGGGCGAAGCTGCGCGGCCTCGAAGGCCTGCTGCGCGAGGCGCTGCGCTGCACGGTCGAGGTGTTCGACCCGTTCCAGAACTGCGACCTCTCGGCGCTCCCGCCCGCCGAGGCGCAGCAGCTCGACGTCTACCGTCACGAGGCTGTGGTCGCCCTCGGGCTCGCCGCCGGCAAGCTCGACGACACGCTCTACTCGCTCGAGATCCTGCCGGAGTCCGTCAAGCGCAAGAAGCGCTTCTTCGAACGCACGATCTACGACCTGGCCGCCGGCGTGATCGCCGCCGCGGTCCTCGCGCTGCTCACGGTCGACGCCCAGGGCCGCCTCGATCAGGTGTCGGGGGAGGCGCGCAAGATCGCCCAGAAGAAGAACACGCTGACCCAGATCGATGCCGAGGCGAAGCAGCTCTTCGAGCAGAACGAGGACAAGCGCGAGATCGTGGCCGCCCTCGCCGAGAAGGCCGTGCCCCTCGACGGCACGGTCCGGACCCTGCGCGCGATCCAACAGGCCCTGCCGGCCGAGCTCTGGTTGCAGAAGCTCGAAGTCGTGCGCGAGTCCGCGGGCCGGGCCGGTGCGCGCCCGCTGGTGCAGCTCGAGGGCTTCGGCAAGGACATCGGCCAGGGGGACGTCGCCGCGGCCTACCAGAACTTCCGCAGGAAGCTCGCGCAGCTCGTGCCGCTCTCCGAGTCGGACGCGAAGGCGACGCCGATCACCGACGGCAAGACCCAGTTCTCGATCAAGATCGACTTCCAACGCAGCGCCACGGGCGCGGAGAAGAACTAGCGTGGACCTGCACGACCTGTGGCAAGAGCACAAGCGCTTCCTGCTCGGAGCGCTCGCGGGCTTCGTCGCGTTCTGGATCGGCTGGATCGTGATCGGCTCGGTCTACTCCCCGGACACGGTGCTCAAGAAGGCGCGCACCGACGCGCAGGCCGTCTCGGGCGAGCTCTTCGACCAGCAGGCACTCGTGACGTTGCGCGACGAGAACGCGCGGCTGCTCGCGGCCGAGGAGTCGCTGCGCAAGGCGCTCGCGTGGCAGCCGCGGGACGACTTCGTGCTCGAAGGCAAGGGGCCGGCGGACCTGCACTTCGACACACTGAACCGGCGCCTGCGCCAGCGCCTGCGCGGCCTGCTCGAGGAGCAGGGCGTCGAGCTCCCCGAGAAGACGCTCGAATGGACCGTTCCCACCGAGCGCGAGGAGATCCAAGGCCTGCTCTATGCCTTCGATCTGATCGACCACACGGCGCAGCGGCTGCTCGCCGCGCACCGGCGGGTCCGCGAGACCAACCCCGAGGCGCAGGGACTGGCCGCGATCGAGAAGGTCCGGATCGAACGGACGAAGGCCGCTGCCACCTACCGCGGCGGCGGCCGGGCCAAGGTGCGCATCGAAGACGTGGTGCAGGAGGAGCGGATCGAATTGCAGCTGCGGTGCGACAGCCACGTGCTGCGTCTGTTCCTCGAGGCGTGCCGCGCCGAGCAACCGCCGATCGGCCTCGCCGACCTCAAGGTCCAGCAGAGCCGGCTCCCCGGCGATCCGCTGCTGGTCACCTGCAAGCTCGCGGCCTTCGTGTTCAGGAAGCAGGAGGGCTGAGGACAGCATGCAGATCCGTCGAGAACAAGGTCTCTGCCTCGTGGCCCTCGGCCTGGCCGGCCTGATCCTCTGGGCAGGACGCGGCGCCGACATGCGCATGCCGGTCATCAAGGCGACCCCCAAGGCCTACGACGCCCCGCCTGGGGCGACGCTGCCGCTCGCGGCGATGGAGAAGAAGCCGCCGCTCGCGCCGCGCGAACGCGACTTCTTCGTCGAGCCGTCGGAGTCGATGCCGTTGCCGGCGCGGGAGCTGCCGTTCCCCAAGCTCGATCCGGCCCCGGTGGTCGGCCTGCCCCTTCCCCGTGGCCAGCACCCGGCAGCCTGGCATCAGCTGCGCCTGCCGGGCCGCGCGCTCTCCGAGCCCTTCGCGTTCCCGGAAGCGGCGGGCGCCGGTGAAGGCACGGCCACGCAACCCACCGAGTCGGCGCCCGCGCGCGCGGTGCCGGCTGGCGTGCCCGCCGCCGGGCCGGCCGCCGCCGGCGCGCGTCCCGCGCAGGCGACGCGCGAGGAACTGATCGCAAGACACGAGCGGCGTTGGGATCGGGTCGAGGTCAGCACGCCACCGGGCCAGATCTGGTGGGGGGAGATCCAGGACACCGACAAGTGGGCGCTCGACGGCAAGACGACGCTGCAGCGGCCGATCCGGATGCGCTGGGTGAATCCCGAGACCGGCGCGACGACGGTGCACGACCACGAGGTCAAGCCCGAGAACGTGCTGCGGATCGTGCTCAGCAAGCACCTGCGCTCGCAGATCGAGATCACCAGGCGCAAGCTGCCCGAGGATGCGGCCGGCTTGCCGCAGCGGGCGGCATTCCTCGAGGACCTGTTGCGCGCGGCCCGCACCGAGACCTGGGTCTATGCCGAAGCCAGGCGCCAGGCCGAGACCTACGCGCGGCTGGCCGGCAGCAACGAGGACGGACCGCGTTGGCGGGCGCGCGTCGCGCGCGAGCAGGGCGACCTGCTCGGCGAACTCGCGATCTACCAGGGACTGCCGCAAGACCTCGCGGGCAGCGCGCTGCAACTCGGCGGTCTCGGCTACGTGCACGCGCGCCTGGGGCTGCACGCCAAGGCCGAGGACTACCTGCGCCAGGCCGTGCAGAAGGCGCCGGCCGACCCCCGGCTGACCGCGCAGCTGGCCCGCTTCCTGACGAGCCGCGGCCGCGCGGCGGAGGCCGTGCCCTATGCGGCTTCGGCCCAGCGCAACAAGGGCGCGGTCGTGGATGCGACCGAGGCCTTCGAGATCGGGCTCGCGCTCGTCGAGTGCAACCTGGCGCTCGGCCAGCTCGATGCGGCCCGCGAGGCGCTGAGCCGCGTCGAGGCGCCGCCGGCGCTGGCGCCGGTGCGCGATCTGTGGAAGGGCTGCGTCGAGTACGCGTCCGGTCAGCGCGAGGCCGCCGTGGCCGCGCTGCAGAACGCCTCCGATGGCACGCAGGCGGCGACGCTCGCCCTGGCGGCGGCGAAGCTCGCGGGTCCGCTCGAGACGCTGCCCTTCGTCGAGGTGCGGACGCTGCTCGAGACCGTGCGTGACCAGGACCCGATGCTGCGCGACCGGGCGCTGTGCGGGCTCGCGCTGCTCTACGAACGCGCCGGGCACGGCCAGCAGGCCCTGGTCGCGGCCGAGGCTGCGGTCGCCTGCAACCCGAGCGAGCCGTACGCACTCTACCTGCTCGGGCGCGAGCGGCGCCTCGCCGGGCAGTTCGAGGCCGCGATCGAGGCCCTGCAGCGCGCGCTGCGCCTCTCGGATGCCTCGGCGGAGATCCTGGTCGAGACCGCCCTCGCCGAACTGCAGATCGCACAGACCTCGCAGGCCGAGGACGCGTTGACCCATCTGGCGCGCGGGTTGCGCTTCGTGGAGCGCGCGGTCGCCCTCGACGAGAGCTACGGACCGACGCCATTCTTCCTCGAGCTGCAGGGCCGCGTCGCCTTCGAGACCCGCGACCTGCGCGCCGCGCGGCAGGCGTTCGAGCGCGGCGCGGCCAAGAGCCAGTTCTGCCAGCTCGGGATCGCCCTCGTCGACTACGCCCAGGGTCGCCCGGAGGAGGCGCACAACCAGCTCACGCAGATCCGGGAGAAGCACAAACGCGGCGATCCGGTGCGCGTGTTCGCCGAGGACACGATCAAGCTGATCGAGGACTGGGCCGGGCGCGAGCAGGTGCGCGAGAACTTCGAGCGCGCCGACCTCGCGAAGACCGAGAAGGGCGAGCTCAGCAAGAAGTGGGAGGAGGTGCGCAATGGCGCGCTGCGGCCGCTCGTGCAGGGCGGCGAGCTCGTGCTCGACGGCGAGATCACCGTGGCCGGCAAGCCGGTCGCGGCGCGCAAGCGCCTCGAGCGGGCCGGTGACTTCCTCGCCGTCGAGGCGCGGCTGACGCCGCGCGGCGACCTGGCCGGCCGCACCTATGGCCTGCAGCTCGTCGACGGCGGCCGCGCGGCCGGCAACCTGTCGGTCAACGACTTCCGCGCGCGCTTTGGCGTCAAGGACGGCCAGCCCTACCTGCAGATCCAGGACGGCGATCCGGCGCAGGCGCAGGATCCGACCAGGTTCGACGCGGTGCCGCTGCCCCCCGCGTGCAAGGTCGAGGCCGGCAAGCCGGTGCGGCTCGGGTTCGAGGTCGTGCCGCGCAAGGAAGGCGACAGCTACTGGACGCTGCGCGCGCTCTGGGACGGTGTGGTCGTGCACGAGCGCGAAGTCACGCGCCTGAACAAGAACTTGCGCCAGATCGCGTTGCTCACGGATCTCTTCGCCGAGGCGCCGCTGCACCAGAAGGTCGACGCCGCGTTCGACGAGTACCGGCTCGTCCGGCGCAAGGACCAGGGCAAATGAGACGCCACCAGCGCGGCTTCACGTTGATCGAGCTGATGGTCGTGATCGCAATCATCGGGCTGCTGGCCTACTTCCTGCTGCCGAACCTGATCGGCGCGGCGAAGGAACGGGAGAACACCGAGACCAAGGCCCGCATCCAGCACCTGGTCGCGATCGCCGAGCAGTGGAACCGCAAGCACGGGTTCTTCCCGCCCGACAACTTCGTCGGCGGCACCGACTTCCCGCAGAAGCCGAAGGTCGACCTCGTGAACGCCGGCATCGAGTCGTTCGTGTTCTTCACGCACCTCAAGAAGGAGGGCATGCAGACCCTCGAGGGCAAGGACGCGTGGTACGCGAACACCGACGAGGACGACGCCAGTGTCCCGATCACGCTGCTCGGCACCACCAAGAAGATCGAGATCGTCGACGTCTGGGGCACGCCGCTGGCCTACTTCAACGCCTCGACCGACAACTACACCAAGGCGCAGCGCATCCGCACGGCCGACGGTGCGGAAACGAGCGCGCGCCCGCTCAAGAACCCGCTGACCGGCGCCTTCCTCGCGCCCCGCCAGTACCAGATCCTCTCGGCCGGACGGGATCGTGAGTTCGGCACCGACGACGACCTCAGCTTCCCGGAGCCGCCCAAGCAATGAACGACGGCCAGCGCCTCGAGCCCGGTGCCGGATCCACGGCTGGATTCACGCTCCTGGAGATGATCGCGGTGCTGACGATCGTGGCGGTCCTGCTCGGCCTCGGGATCGGGTTCCTGCAGCGCGGGAGCACCGATCTCGACCTCGCGCGCGCAATCCTGCGCGACCAGATCCGGCTCGCGCAGACGACGGCGCGCGCGCGCACGCTGCCGACCGAGGTGCGCATCCTGCCGGCGGCGAACGACGATCTGCGCGGTCACGTGCAGGCCCGCGTGCTGACCCCGGTCGGCCACTGGCACTGCGAACCCGACGAGCGCTGGCTGGCCGCCGCGCTGCAGCCCGCGATCAGCGGCCGGTACGAGCCCGCGGGCCGCTTCGGCCAGGCGCTGCGCCCCGACCCCGACCGCCGGCAGGCCCTGCTCTCGGTCGCGACCGGCGGAAAGCCGCTCTTCGACCTGGCCGAAGGCTTCGCGCTGCGCCTCGAGGTGCTGCCCGAGCAGCGGCACTCCGCGACCGTCGCGCGGCTCGGCCGGGCGTTCGTGCTCGCGCTCGACAACGAGCTGGTGCCCGAATTGCGCTGCACGCTGGCCGGCAGCGGCGGCCGGCCCGGGACCACGGTCGCGGTCAAGGCCAGGATCCCGCTGCAGCTCGCGCAGTGGACGACGCTCGAGGCCGTGCACGACGGCCGGACCCTCGCGCTCTACATCGAGGGCCGCGAGGCCGGCAGTGCCGCGGCCGCGGGCCGGCCCTATCAGGCCAACAGCGATCTCTTCGAGGTCAGCACCGGGGATGCGGCGTTCGCGGGTGTGGTCGACGAGATCCAGCTGCTCGCGTACGAACTCGGCCCGATGCAGGACCTGCCGCCCGAGACGACGGTCGACGGCCCGCCGCGCACGGTCGCGTTCGGCCGCCGCGGGGATCTCGTCGCCCCGGTCACGTTCACGCTCGTGGTCCGTGAGGAGCGCGTGCGGCTCACCGTTGGCCCAGGAGGCATCCTGCAATGACCAGTGACTCGTCGGTCCGGGGCTTCGCATTGATCGCCGTGCTGGTCGCGCTCTCGATCCTGCTCGCGTTGACCGCGCCCTTCGTGCTGTCGATGGGGCATGGGGAGGCGGTCGCGACGCAGAACGCCGACCAGCTGCACGCGCATTACCTGACGCGCAGCGCGCGCGAGCTGGTGCTGCGCAACCATGCGCTCGGGCACCGCGCGATCGATCCGACGCCGCTCGTCGACGGACTCGAGGAGTTCCCGGCCGGCCTGGTCCTGCCGAAGACGCTCGCCGGTCTCGCCGACAACGGCAGGAACCTGCTGGCCGGCGAAGCCTGGGACCTGCAGCGCCGGATCAACCTGCAGACCGCCACGCCGCTGGTGTTCGCGAACCTGCTGGGGCTGGCCGGCAAGCTCGGCCAGGACCACGGGCCCGACGCCGACGCGCTCGTGCTGCAGGATGCCGGCAACCTGCCGCGCGCGGGCTTCGTGGTCGTCGACCGCGAGCTGATCCGTTACAGCGGGCGGGACGGCAACACGCTGACCGGTCTCGCGCGCGGCCAGCGCCGAGAGCTCGGCTACGTGGACGCTGGTGCGCACGAACTGCTCGAGGGCATGCTCGTGCTCGACTGGCGCACGGTGCTCGCCGTCACGCAGATGTTCGAATCCGGCGGACAGGGAGCACGTGATCGCCTGGTGCCGTGGACCAGCGTCGAGGAACTCGCGCGGATCGGCAGCATGGGCGGCGGCACCTTCACGACCCCCGAGATGGACCAGCTGCGGCGCGCGTTCTGCGTCGGTTCGATCCGCGAGACCGCGACCGAGTGGGGCAAGCCCGAGCGCCTCTTCTCCGACCTCGCGCTGGGGACCGCGACCTTCCAGGTGCGCTCGACGGCCTTCCTGCCCGGGGGCACGCTCGTGCGCCTGCGGACGCTCGACGGTGCGCGCAGGGAGTACGCGCTGGTCTGGTCGAACGAGAGCGCGCCCGTGCAGCTGGGCACCGTGAACCTGCCGAGCCGCGGTTACGTGAACCTGCTGCTGCCGGTCGTGCAGGACTGGAAGGCCTACGAGACGGTGGTCGAGCCGCTGGTGCCGCACGCCGTC
>CAZSKV010000248.1:0-6946 GCA_964607495.1 uncultured candidatus Brocadiaceae bacterium | reverse complement strand
GCCGTGCCGGCCAGCGCCAGGACGAGCACTCCGGGGGCCGCCTGAGGGCTGCCATCCATGCTGATCGAGAAGGCCGCGTTGCCGACGAGCGGCAGCCCGCCGGGATTGGGGCGGTTCACCCAGTCGTAGCGGTTCGCGTGTACGGTCGGCGCGCCGTAGGGGCGCAGCGCCCCGATCGCGACGATTCCGGCAGGGACACCCCAGCCACCGGACGGCACGCCCGCGAGAGGCACCGGCGTGCCGCATGCAGCGCTCAGCAGGAACGCACTGTAGGTGACGGTCGCGGCGTTCGAACCCAGCGCGACGAACTGACCGGTGTGCTCCTCGAGGGCCAGGCCATTGTGACGGGGGAGGCCTGGGCACGAGGTCACTGTCAGCTGCTGGAGGTTCACCATCCAGACGTTGTTCGTTCCACCGAAGCCCACTGCCGTCAGCAACGTGCCGGTCGGATCGAGCGCCATCGCACTGACGAGGGTGCCGAGTTGGGCCACCCACGTCGCGGACGGGTTGGCCTGACCGAGCGGGATGCGATAGATGTCCATGGTCGATGTGGTCAGGTGGTTGGCGACATAGGCGTGCTTGCCCGCGGCATCGACGGTGAGCGCATTGAGACCCGGAACGAAGCTGGTCGGGAACTGCACCGGATAGGGGACGATCGTCTGCGTCGCGGCATCGAGCCTCCCGAGCGGCGCGCCACCGAGGGGGCCGGAGGCGTCCAGGCCGAACGTCGCGAAGAGCACGCTCGAGTCAGGCAGAGTGGCAGCGGCCACGACGCCACCGCCGTATGGCGAAACGACGGTCCCGACCGGATGGCTGAACGCTTTCACGACCCTCGGAGCCACCGGGTTGCCGAGGTGCAGCACGTGGAGCCCGACCCCCACGCTCGCGCGACCGAACTCACCGACGACGAGCGCGCCGTCGGATGCCCGCCACGTGATGCAGTTGGCGCCCGAGGCCGAGGTCAGGCTGAGCCCGGTCAACGCTGGGGGGAAGAGCGCGCCCGTGAGGGACATGACCGGCAGCGTGGTGTCGCGCGGATGGACGAACCAGACGCCACCTGGTCCCGGGCGCGTGGGCGTGGTCGGATCGCGCAGGCTGGCAACGGCGAGCCAGCCAGCCGGGGGCTGAGCACGGGGCGCAGGGGCAGAGAGAACAATCGTCGCCAGAACGACCGAGAGCTGGAACGGGAACGGGTGCACGGCTTGCCTCCTGATTGGGTTCGTGCCCCTGGAAACAGATTCGGCGGCGGACCGTTACAGCCGCCGGTCGACGAAACGCAGCAGGTCCTCGAGATCGACGAGCCAGGAGCGGGCGTTGCCGTCGGTGCCGATGGTCACGATGCGGTCGCCGCGCGGCGTGAACAGCGCTCGGCGTACGGGGCCCTCGTGGCCGCGATACACCACGCGGAGATCGCCGCGCGAGCTCCAGAGCTTGGCCGTGCCGTCGGCCGAGGTGCTGAGCAAGGTGCCATCGTTCCTCGGAGAGAAGGCGACGGAGGTGACCACGGTCGGGTGCGCGAGGATCGTGAGCAACGGTTCGCCGTCTGGCAGCGCCTCCCGGGCATGGACCCGGAGCGTGCCGTCGTTGGATCCCGTGAGGACGCGCTCGCCATCGGCCGACCAGCCGACGCACTTCACGGTACCGCTCACGGTTCCGTAGCGGTGGAGGTACTGCTGCGGAGCCCGCATCCTCCATGCCTGTGTGCCCGGGCCCGACGGGCCCACGACCAGCCACTCGTCGTGGCGCACGGGTGCCCAGGCCACGGCCATGACTTCGGTGCACTGGTCGAAGCTGCTCGGTCGCGCCGAGCCGAGCGTCCACAGCCGCAGCGGCTCCTCCCACCAGTCCGAGGCCGTGAGCATCTGCTTCCCGTCAGGCGAGATCGACAGGCTGCAAACGCGCGACCCGTGCGGACCGTAGGGCTCGTCGATCGGTTGCCAGATCAGGTCGCGTCGCTCCCAGCGCCGGGCGTAGCCGTCGCGACCAGCCGTGACGAGCCGCTTGCCGGCGGGCTCGATGACGACGTCCTGCACGTGACCCGGCTGGGGAAGGCAAGCGGTCTCCTGGCCGCGCGCATTCCAGATGCGCACGGTCGCGTCGGCCGACGAAGTCGCCAGCACGTCGTCGCTGCCCGCAGGAAACGAGGCGGCGCCCGTGAGTTCTGCCTCGTGTCCGAGGAATGCCGGTAGCTCCGGATCGACCAGGGCCCATACCCGGACCGTGCCGTCGAAGGACCAGCTCACGATCGCCTCCGGTGAGATGCCCTCGATGGCGACCACGCGCAGCCCGACGACCTGGTCGCGATGGCCACCGACGCGGAGGAGGCGTGCGCCGTTGCGCCGCCAGACGTGGAGGTCACCGTCGAGGCCGGCGGTCACGACCTGCCGCGAGGGAGTGAAGACCGCGCCGACGAGACCCCCGCGGTGACCGCGCAGGACGATCGCGGGCTGTCCATCGTCCGGCCAGACGCGGGCCGTCTCGTCCCGGGATGCCGTCACGACGGCACGGTCGTCGGGAGCAAAGGCAGCGGAGACGATCCAGTCCGTATGCCCTTGCAGACAGCGCAGCTCGTGGCCGAACAAGTCCCAGATCCGCGCCGTGCGGTCCTTCGACGCCGTCAGGATGCGCGTGCCATCATGCGAGAAGCAGGCGGAGAGGATCGGTCCCTGATGGCCTCTCAGCTCGGCGCGCGGCTTGCCGTCGATGCCCCAGAGCCGGGGGTTCGGGCTGCTGAAGCCCTCCGGCGCGCCTGTCCAGGGGAAGCCTGCGGTCAGCACGAGTTCCCCGTCGGGCGAGAAGAGGGCCGTGCCCAGCCAGCGGCTCGTCGCGTCGAACTCGGGTCCCGGGGTCACGACCGAGCCCCGTACGCGCCAGAGCCGAGCCTTGCCGTCGAGGCAGGCGGTGAGCACCAGCTCGGGGTCGCGTGGCGAGAAGGAGGCGGTGATCACGGCCTCGGGGTGTGGGATGCGGACGATCGGAACGAGCTGGTTGCCTTCCTGCCGCCAGACGGTCGCCATTCTGTCGAATGAGCGGCTGAGGATGCGGCCGCCGTTCGCGATCTCCGTCCCGTAGACGAGCTTCTCGTGCTCACCCGTCGCGACGCAATCTCCGCGCCGGTTCCAGACCAGGATCCTGTTGCCGCAGGCCGTTACGAAACTCTGGCCATCGGGAGCGACCTGCGCATCCATGACCTTGGCTGCGTGCTCGAGCACCCGGCGTTCGTGATGACGGGCCAGCGCTGCTTGCAGCTCGGAGATCGTGTTCGGACTCGCGTGGGTCTCGACCGCTTCGCGTGCCAGGCGCAAGGCAGCTGTCTGATCGGCGGCCGCCGCGACCGCCGCCTGGCTCGCGAGCAGATCGGCCCGCGCTTCGCGGTTCCTCTGCAACGTTGTGCGGAGTGCCAGCCCGGTGATCAGCATGCCGATACCCAGCAGCACCATCAGGGAGGCCACCACCCGATTGCGCCGCACCCAGGCACCGACGCGCTGCACGAGGCCCGGCGGCCGGGCCAGGATCGGCTCGTGGCAGCGCACGCGGCGCAGGTCCTCGGCGAGATCGAGCGCCGTCCGGTAGCGCCGGTCCGCGTCCTTCTCGAGTGCGCACCGCAGCACGGTCCACATGTCCTTCGGGATCCACGGGGCTCCGGGCCGCGGGTCGGGCGGGTCGCGCTCGAGGATCTGGCGATAGAGCTCCTCGCGGCTCGGCTCCGCGAAGGGACAGCTCAGCGTCAGGCACTCGTAGAGCGTGACGCCAAGCCCCCACACGTCGACCCGGCGGTCGGTGGCGGTGCCGCGCACCTGCTCGGGAGCCATGTAGGCAGGAGTGCCGACCAGCGCTCCCGTCTGCGTCAGGTGTTCGGAGCTTGTCACGTCCGAGGCCAGCCCGAAGTCGAGCACGACCGGCCGGCCGTCCGGGTCCAGCATGATGTTGCTCGGCTTGACGTCGCGGTGCACGAGGCCCTTTTCGTGCGCCGCGTGCAGCGTTCGCGCCACGTCCTCGACCACGCGCAGGCACTCGAGCATTTCGTCGTGCCCCGCGGCCCGTGAGGTCGCAGAGGCTCCGCGCTGCCGTACTCGCTCCTGGTTGCGCTCCTGCAGCGTCCGGCCCGCGAGGTAGCGCATCGCGATGTACGGCATGCCATCAATCTCGCCCGCCTCGTAGATCGGACAGACGCCCGGATGCTCGAGCTTGGCGGCCGCCGCAACCTCGCGCCGAAAACGCTCGCGGGCGCCGGGGAAGAGCATCTGCCCGCCGCGGATCAGCTTGAGCGCCACCTGGCGGCCCATCGTCTCGTGCCGCGCCAAATAGACGACGCCCATGCCGCCGCCACCCAGGGGCCGCAGCAGCTGGTAGTCGCCGAGGCGTTCGCCGGCCGGAAGCGGAGCCTCGAGAGCGGCGTCGGCAAAGCCGACCGCCGCCAGGATCGCCAGGCGCTTGTGGATCTCAGGCGCCAAGTCGGGATGCTCGGCGCAGAGCCCGGATGCGGCCTGCCGCCACTCGGTCTCGGGCAGCTCGAAGCACGCGTGCAGCAACTCGTCGACCCGGGAGGGTTCGGGCATGTCGTGGGAACAGGTTCCCGGCGCGGATGTTACAGGCGATCCGCGGTCCCGGTGATTTCTGGCAACCGCGGCTACACTCGCCGGGGCAATGACGAACCTGGCACAGATCGTCGACGCCGCCAAGGCCGGCGATGCGGCGGCTCTGCAGGAGCTGCTCGAGCGTCACCTGGCGGGGCTGCGGGTCTTTGTGCGGCTGCGCGTCGACGAGCAGTTGCGCGCCAAGGAATCTAGCTCGGACCTCGTGCAGTCGGCGTGCCGGGAGGCGCTCGAGCACCTGGGCCAATTCGAGTACCGGGGCGAGGCGAGCTTCCGCAACTGGCTCTACACCGCGGCGCTCAACAAGATCCACAACCGGCGCGAGTACTGGGCGGCCGACAAGCGCGATGCGGGCCGCGAGCGCCCGCTGCCTTCGTCCGGCCAGGACGGTGAGCTGGCGCAGGCCTACGCGGGGGTCACCTCGCCCAGCCAGCAGGCCATGGGCCACGAGCTGCTCGAGCGGCTCGAGCGCGCGTTCGATGTGTTGCCTGCCCAATATCGCGAGGTACTGACCCTCTCGCGCATCGCGGGGCAGTCGACGGCGGAGATCGCCGCACAGCTGGGCAAGAGCGAAGGCGCCATTCGCACGACGCTGAGCCGAGCACTGGTGCGCCTGTCGGAGCTCTTGGCGTCGGCGCGTTGACGCACGGGACGCGTCCTTCGGCGAGGCGACCGGGGGAACGCGCGCGCCGCGCAGGTCAGCGCCACCTTCGATGCGTCGCGCACCCGATGGAGCATGCTCTCGGCGGTGGGGCGGGACTCCCGCGTCGCACTCGGGGAAGATGCCCTGGTCGCAAGCGCGCAGCAGCTGCTCGGGCCACAGGTCGCCGTGGATCACGAGCGGCACATCGGCAAGCGCCTCGCGGCGCGGAGCGATAGCATCCGCCGGCGATGAGCCGGCGAGTCGTCGTCTTCGCGGTGCTGTGCCTCGGGATTGCCGCGCAGAACCAGCTCGGCGTGCTGGCGCCCGACCAGATGGCGCAAGCGTCGACGGCCCGGGACCTGCTCGGACAACTGTCGACCCCGGAAGCTGCGCAGGCACCCCGGTTCGCGCTGCGCCTGCTGCGAGAAGCGCCGCTTCCCGCCGAGGTCATGACCTGGCTCGGCGAAGCCGACCCGGCGCTCGCGGCCCTCGCGCACCCCGTGCGCCTGCGCGAGGCGATCGCCGGCGGCCCGGAGCCATTGACCCGGCGCGCGCTGCCCTATGCCGCGATCGCGCTCGCCGGTTCGCCGGCGGCGGTGGCGGCGTTCGTGCGCCTGCTCGACCACCAGGATCCCGAACTCCGTTGGCGCGCCGCATGGGCGCTGGCCTGGTCGGCGCGTACCCCCAGCGCGCGCGAAGCGGTGCCCACGCTGCGGGCGCTGCTCAACGACCCGGTCCGGGACGTCCGCACCTTCGCGGCACTCACTTTGTCGCGGATCGATCCGCGGATCCCTGGACTCGCGACCGTGGCCCTGGATGCACTCGCCGCGGCCGACTGCCAGGACGCCACGCTGCTGCGCGGGGTCGTGCACGCCTGCCCGCGCCTGAGCCCGGCGGAGTGTGCGCGGGTCATGGCGCTGCTGCGCGCCGCGGGCAGCGCGCACCGCCGCGAAGGCCTCGCGCTCGCCGGTCCCAACGGGGAGGGTCTGGTCGCGGCCGCGTGGCCCTCGCTGCTCGATGCCGACTACTACGTGCGGACGGAGGCCCTGCGCACGGTGGCGCGGCTCGGCCCGCAGGCGGCCGCGGCCCTGCCGAAGCTCATGGCGCTCGCGCAGCGCCGCGATGACGCCTTCGTCCAGACGCGGCGTGAGCTCGTGCCCGCGGCGGTCGGGCTCGGGCCCGT
The DNA here is from genome assembly GCA_964607495.1 of uncultured candidatus Brocadiaceae bacterium. Taxonomy (GTDB): domain Bacteria; phylum Planctomycetota; class UBA1135; order UBA1135; family UBA2386; genus CAZSKV01. The sequence goes on along the minus strand of CAZSKV010000248.1, from coordinate 525 downwards.
CGCGGTGCCGGTGCTCGAGGTCCTGAGCCAGGATCCGGATGCGGCGGTGAGCGAGCAGGCCAGCGAGCAGCTGCGGGCGCTGCTGCGCCGATGAACCCGACGCTCGGTGCCTTCGCCTGCCTGGCCGCCCTCGCGTCCCCAGCGCCGCCCGCGCCGGACCCGGGCGAACCCCTCGCCCAGCTCCTCGATCTGCTGGCCGTCGTGGACGCGGCGACACCGGCGATCGCACTCGGCATGCTGGCGGCACCAGCGCCGGAACTCCTCGCGGTCGTGCGCAGGAGCGACTCCGAGCGCGCTCGTGCTGCGCGCGTGGCGCTGCAGCAGGCCGAGCCGGGCGCCGAGGCCCGCGTCGTGCTGGCCACCGGCTTCTTCGGCGCCGGCGATCCCGAGGCCGTGCTGCTGCTGGCGCGCCGCCTCGCGGCGAAGGACCCGGAGGTCCGCTGGCGCAGCGCCTTCGCGCTCGCGTGGTCCGCGGGAAGCGCCGCCGGGCGCGAGGCCGCGCCCCGCCTGCACGAATGCCGTGGC
>CAZSKV010000247.1:0-4043 GCA_964607495.1 uncultured candidatus Brocadiaceae bacterium | reverse complement strand
CAGCGAACGATCACCTTGGGCGAGCGGATTTCTGGCGCGGCCACTCAGATTCTCGCCCAGCGAAGGGGACCAGTATCCGCTCAGTGCATCTGCATCCAGTTCGCCTGCGCCTCGGCCGTGCTCTTCAGGTACTCGGGCCGCAAGCGCTCCTCGAGGAAGAGCCGGTACAACCCGCTCACGAGTTCGAACGCGCGCGCGAAGTGCATCGCGCGTTCGCACGAGATCTCCTTCGGCTCGGTGACCTCCTCGCTGTCCTCGGGCAGGCGCACGGAGAGCAGGTTCAGCGTCGGTCCATCGACCACGAGGCTCCACTGCGCCGGACCCTCGCCGAGGATCAGCTTCGCGCGGCGCAGGCGGCAGCCGTTGCGCAGCGCCGCGGCGGCCTCGGCCGAGCGCGTCGGCAGGCCCTTCTTCAACGTCTGCTCGGTCTCGTCGCCTTCGCGCGGCGCGAAGGCCAGGAAGTCGTCGAGCACCACCCCGAGTGCGACGCCGCCGGGCAGCGTGAACTGCCCGCCTGCGCTGTCGACCTTGAACCAGAGCCAGGTCAGGAACTCTTCGCCGAGGAACGCATGCGTGTCGCTCTGGGCGGCGGTCATGGTCCGGCCTCCACCGCGGCCTTGCCCTTGGCGGTGCGGGCAGGCCGCGCCTCCTTGGGCCACTTCACGGGCGACACCTGGTCGAGGTAGCGCAGTTGCGCGTCCGCGAGGCCCGAGCGCAGCGCGAGCAGGTAGGGATCGCCGGCCAGGAGCCGCGCATCGAAGGTCTTGCAGAAGAGGGTGTCGAAGTTCTCGCGTGCGGCCTTGCTGGTCGCGAAGAGCAGGATCCGGCCGGGCTTCTCGAACCAGAGCGCATCGACGAAGTTGACCGCGGGCAGCACGCGCGGCAGCAGCTTCTCCTGCAGGTCCTCCTGCAGTTCCTTGCGCTCGCGCGGCGTCAGCTTGCCGCCCTTGCTGCGTTCGGCGGCCGCCCGGTAGATCGCGACCCACTTGGCGGGCAGCTGCTTGCGGTCGCTGCGCATCCGCAGCCAGATCGCTTCGCCCTGCTCCATCGCCTCGAGATCGAACGAGTCCCCGCTCGGGTCGTCGGGGGAGATCCAGCCGGTCGAGCTGTCTTCGCCCGCCGCGTCCTCGATCGTGCGGAAGCGGTGTCGCTTCAAGGCCGCGGCGAAGTGCTCGCCGCGCGGCGACGGCAGCTTGCCCTCGACGAAGAACACACAGAGGCTTCCGCTCCGGCGGAACTTCTGCATGCTCACTGGAACATCGGGGGCGCGAGCTTGCGCCACTCGTCGTTCGCGAAGGCGACGTCGGCCTCACCGTTGTTGACGCGCATCTGGGCATTGCGCACCGCCATCTGGTCGGGGCCGTACATGGCCAGGATGTGGCTCGCCTGCACCGTGTCCTGCGCGGGCGCGGCGCCCTTCTGCTGGGCCGTGACCTTGATCAGGTGGTAGCCGAAGGCCGTGCGCACGACCTTGCTCGTCTCCCCGACCTTCAGCGTGAACGCGACCTTGGAGAAGCTCGCGTCCATGCCCTCGCGGCCGAAACGGCCGAGGTCGCCGCCTTGCGCCTTGCTCGGGCAGTCGGAGTGGGCCTTCGCGAGATCCTCGAAGGACTTGCCGGCGGCCAGCTCCTTGGTGACGGACTCGATCTTCCCGAGGGCGGCCGGAGCCGAGGACTTGAAGCTGGCCTCGGCGGCGCGGGCGCGGATCAGTTCGAGCACGGCGCGGGTCTTCAGCGCTTCGTCACTCGAATCGGTCATGTAGCTCTTCAGGTAGTTCGCGAAGTCCTCGAGCTCGGCCTTGGTGACCGGCAGGTCGTCGACCGTCATCACCACCTCGGCGCCGAACCGCTCCTTCTCGGCGTCCCCGAGCAGCCGTGCCTTCTTGCGCACGGGCTGCGAAGCCGCCATCTCCCGGACCGTCGTGTCCTTGACCTCCTGCGAGCTGATCTTGCGGTCGAGCACGAACCCCTTGACGCGGGTCACGATGCCGCCGTCCTTCTCGATCTTCTGCAGGAAGTCGCGTTCCCGCTCGAGCTTCTCGAGCTCCTTCTTGAGGATCGCGATCCGCTCCTCCGGCGTCAGCGGCCGGTTGACCGATTCCTTCTCGGTGTTGGGCTGCGTCGCGGGCTTTGGCTGCTGGGATCCGGGGTCCTGGGACCAGGAGAGCGAGCAGAAGAGGAGCGCGGCAGTGACGATCCGGAACACGTGCATCGGGATGACCTTGGAAGGGGGGCGAAGCATGGAAGCGGCTGGGTGCCCAACGTGCAAGCGCGGGGGGCACTCCCCGGCGGTCACGGCAGGTTCGGCGGCCCGAAGAACCCGGCGATGGCACCGACGATCGGCCCCAGCAGCACCGCGGCCGAGTAGTGGCCCAGGGGGACCGTGAGCCGGCGCGGCCGGCCCAGGCTCTCCCAGAGCAGGTCCTGGTGTGCGGGCGGGACCACGGTGTCGAAGGCGGCGCTGACGAAGAAGACCTTCTCCGCCGGGACGTAGGGGCCGAGCAGCACCGGATCGGAGACCGCCTCCCGCGCGAGCTCCCGGGTCAACTCGCTGCGGCCGATGCCGTCGGCCAGGGCGCGCCAACGCCGCCAGGCCATGGCCCGCGGTTCGGCGCTGGCGAACACCAGGTGCGGCAGGTCGCCGCCGGCCAGCACGATCGCGACCTTGTCGAGCCTCGGCTCGACTGCGAGCAGCGCCGTCGCGACCATCCCCCCGAACGAGATCCCGAGCGCGAACCGGGGCCCGGGCCGAAACCAGGCCGGCTGCGCATCGGCCCACTGCAGCAGCATCCGGTTCTGGATCACCGTGCGCCGGAACAGCTGCTCGAGATCGTGGCTGCGCTGCGGCGGGCGCAGCGCGGCCGCGACCCGCCGGGTCCACATCGCCGCGTAGCCCCGGCTCGCGAGCTCGGTCCCGACGACCCAGATCAGGTCTTCGCCGCCGGCCAGGATCGGCAGGCAGAGGACCACCGGCGCGGGCTCCTCGCCGGCAGGCAGGACCAGCTCGAACTCGGCGGCCTCGGTGCCGCTGCCGATCCGGCCGCGGAAGTACCGGCAGCCGGCAGCACCGCCCAGTGGCGCCAGGTAGAGCTCAGCGACCGGCCCCGGGAGCGCGTACCTCGCGGCGATCGCCGCGGGGAGTGCGAGGGCCGGCCTGGCCGGGTCCGCGCAGGGGGTCGTCGAGCAGCCTCCCGCCACCAGGGCCACCAAGGCCAGCACGCTCAGAACACGCGCTGGATGACGATCATGACCCCAGGCGAGTCGTCGCCCCACTGACTGGCGACCGGCGCGCTGAACGGCTCGCCGAAGGGATCGAGGTGATCGCTGACGAGAAGGTAGGCGCGGCTCCACTTCGTGAATCGGTACTCGACGCTGCCCTCGAGCATCGTCTGCCCGTCGTCATACCGGTACTTGCCGCGCAGCGACAGCCACAGCTTGTCGGCGAGGCGCGTCGAGTAGCCGAGCTTGCCCCAGTCCAGGCTGGAGCCGGCGCGCCAGCCGCTGCGCGAGTACACGAGTTCGGCAGGGTCACTCAGGCGGTCGAGGCGGACGCGCATCGTCACGCGGCCGTAGTCGCTGCCGTTCCGATGCTGTTCGCGGTAGGGTTCGGAGAGCGGCACGTTCTCGGCCCGGAACACATCGATCGCCTCGATGAACTCCTTGATCACCGGGGACTCCCGGACCGCGCGCTGCAGCGGCTTGCCGAGCAGCATCGGCTGCCAGCGTTCCATCAGCTGGTCGCGTTCCTCGGCGGCGCGCGCATCGAAGGGGTCCGTCATCTCGGGGAGCGAGAACTGGCGCAGGCGCTCGCCGACGCTGATCTGGTCGAGGTTGCGCGGCTCGTGCTTGTGGTCGTAGCCGGCGATCTCCTCGACGAACCGGATCGCGACGCGGCCGAATCCGTCCTCGACCTCCGCCGGCCTGCGCTCGTCGGGCTTCGCGCGGGGCCGGGCATCTGTCGGGCGCGGCGCTGGATCCTGGCCACCCGCACGCTGCGGGCCGTCCGCCTGCGCCTTCCCGCGCGGTTCCTCGGTGGTCGCGAAG
>CAZSKV010000246.1:0-7946 GCA_964607495.1 uncultured candidatus Brocadiaceae bacterium | reverse complement strand
CACCTCCTCCGGCGCGACCTTGCAGCCGCGCGTGCGCGCCACGTAGCTCGCGACCGCTTCGCGCAGCACGGGCAGCCCGGGGGCAGGTCCATAGTGCGTCTGGCCGGCACGCAGTGCCGCGACCCCGGCTTCGACCACGTTCTGCGGCGTGTCGAAGTCGGGCTCGCCGATCTGCAGATGGACGATCGACTTGCCCTGGGCCTCGAGGGCCTTGGCGCGGGCGAGAACTTCGAAAGCCGTCTCGGTGCCGAGAAGGCCCATGCGGTCGGCGAGTCTCATGAGCGGGCGGTGCGGATCCGGTGCGGGGGACGAATCAACGAGGGCAGGGCATCTTGCCGCCTTCCGTGCCGAGCGTCCATCGCCACGGCAGGGTTGTGCGGCACGGCTTGACGGATCCGGCCGGAGGCAGTGGAGTGTCCGCATCCCTGCAGGGCAGCAGCCGGTCCCCCAGAAGCGGTGCCATGCCCTCGACTCCGACCCTGATCTCATGCAACAAGCATCCCTCCTCGCCGCCGTCCTGACTGCGGCGCTTTCCCTCCACGCCCAGAGCGCACCCGTCAACATGACTCTGCTGAGCAAGTTGACGAACGGCGCCTCGAGCTATGCCGCCGTCTGGGGCTACACGGCGCCGGATGGCCGCGAGTTCGCGGTCGTCGGCGCCTTCAACGGCACCTGGATCGTGGAGACCACCGATCCCAAGAATCCGGTCTCGATCACGACGATCCCGGCCGGCTCGACGGGTTCCTACAACCAGTGGCGCGAGATGACCGGCTACGGCAACCACATCTACTCGGTCAGCGAGGCCCAGGCCGGCGTCCGCGTGATCGACATGACCAACCCGACGGTCCCGGTCAACCTCGGGCTCGTGCACAACGCGGTGTGGGCGAACACGCACTCGATCCACTGCGACCCCGACCAGGGCCGCATCTATGCCTGCGGCACCAACAAGGGCATGTACATCCTCGACGCGAAGGCGAACCCCGCCGCGCCGCCGATCCTCGGCACCTACTCGACCAAGTACGTGCACGAGGCGTTCGTGCGGCGTGGCAAGGGCTACCTGGCCGAGATCTACTCCCCGGGCAACATCCGGATCGTGAACGCGTCCAACCCTGCGGCGCTGGCGACGCTCTCGCTGACGGCGACGCCCGGCGCCTGGACCCACAACGCCTGGGTCACGAACGACGACCAGCAGATGGTCACGACCGGCGAGGATCCGGCGGGCAAGGTCGCGCTCTACGACATCAGCAACCCGGCGGCGCCGGTGCTCAAGCAGGCGTACTCGTTCACCGGCCACATCGACCACGACGTGTTCGGGCTCGGCCGTACGATCTTCTGCTCGTACTACACGGACGGCGTGCACGTGCTGGACATCAGCAACCCGGCGGTGCCGATCAAGCGGATCGCCTCGTACGACACGTCGACGATGCCCGGCCCCAACTACCACGGCTGCTGGGGCGTCTATCCGTACACGGACTCGGGCGTGATCTACCTCAGCGACATCGAGAACGGTCTCTACGTCGTGCAGTGCGACGTCGGGCACATGAACCGCTACGGCAAGGGCACCGCCGGCACGAACGGCGTGCCGCGCGCGACCTTCGACGGCGCCTCGCCGATGGTCGGCGCCGCGGCCTGCCGGCTCGAGCTGGCCAACCTCGAACCGAACGCCCCGTTCGTGCTGGTCCTCGGCGGCGGCACCGCGAACATCCCGGTGCTCGGGATCACGGTGCTCGTCGACCTCAACGGCGCGGCCCTGGTCAGCGGCACGGCCGATGCGCAGGGCAAGGCCACGATGCCGTTGCCGATCCCGGCCAACCCGGGCCTTGCCACGGGCAAGATCTACGCGCAGATCGTCGCAGCGAAGGGTTCCGGCCTGATCGCCTCGCGCGGCATGTGGTTCGGGATCGCGCCCTGACGGCGGCCCGGCGCACGGGCCGAGGTCCCGATCGCACCTTGCGGGCGAAGGCCACCTCCGGGATCGTGTGGCGTGCCTCGGAACTCCGAGGCGCGCCCGCCATGCCCCCCACCCCCTTCCGGCAGCACCCGCGCGCCGCCTTGCTGGCCGCCTGCCTCGCGGCCGCCGCACCCGCGGCCGCGCAGAACGAACAGGTGACCCTGCTCAGCCGGCTGCACACCAAGACCGCCTACTCGGGGCTGTGGGGCCACACCGCCGCGGATGGACGCGAGTTCGCGCTCGTCGGCGAGCTGAACGGCACCTGGATCGTCGACGTCAGCGAGCCGCGCTTCCCGAAGGAGATCGCGTTCTTCCGCGGCCCCGCCAACCGCTGGCGCGAGATCAAGACCTTCGGGCACTACCTCTACTCGGGCTCCGAGGGACACGGCGGCCTGCGCGTGCTCGATCTGCTCGATCCCGAGAGCCCGCGTGACCTCGGCTACGTCCACGCCACGAACTGGGGCAACACGCACACGCTGAGCCCGGATCCGGCCACCGGCCGGCTCTATGTGAACGGCACGCACAAGGGGATGGTGGTCCTCGACGTGGCCGCCGATCCGGAGCGGCTGCCCGTGCTCGGGTACTTCACGGGCTACTTCGTGCACGACAGCCACCACCGCCGCGGCCGCTCCTACCTGGCCGACTACTACGGCAACGCGCTGCGGATCGTCGCCAACGCGAACCCCGGCGCGATGACACCGATCGGGAGCCTCTTGCTGCCCGGCCGGCTGATCCACGACGCCTGGGTCAGTGACGACGACCAGCTGTTGTTGGTGACCGACGAGACCCTCGGCACGGTCCCCGGCCAGCTGCACACGGTCGATCTCACGCTGCCGGCGCAACCGAAGAAGCTCGGCACCTACCAGGTTCCCGGGCACATCGCGCACGAGGTGCGCCTGCTCGGCCGCACGGCCTACCAGGCCTGGCACAGCGACGGCTTCCACGTGCTCGACGTCAGCGATCCGGCCAATGTGCGCCGGCTGGCCCGCTACGACACTTCGAGCGCCGCGGGCGGCCTGGACGGCGCCTGGGGCATCTACCCGTTCCTCGACTCGGGCGTCGTGCTGGTCTCGGATCTCCAGGAAGGGCTCTTCGTCTCCCAGATCGAGGTCGCCCACCTGAACCGCTACGGCCGCGGCACGCCGGGGACCGGCGGGCGCATTCCCCGGGTGACGCTCGAGGATGCGGCCCCCCGCGTCGGCGCCAGCGGCCTGCGCCTCGCCGTCGAGAACCTCGCCCCGGGCCGGCCCTTCGCGGTCTTCTTCGGCGCCGCGGCCGGGAGCCTGACGATCGGCAGCCTGACGCTGCTCGTCGATCCGACCGGACTGCAGAGCCGCAGCGGTACTGCCGACGCACAGGGCCGCGCGAGCGTCGCGCTCGGGGTCCCGGCCGACCCCCGCCTGGCCGGCAGCAGGCTCTACCTGCAGGTCTTCGCGGTCGATCCGGGGGCGATCCATGGCATCGCGGCCTCGCGCGGGATGTGGTTCGGCGTGGCGCCCTGAACCCCATGCGGCCGTCCCCTCCTTGACGGCCTCGACAACCTCGCTTCGAGTGTGCCAACCTTCTCGGCGCGCCTGCCCTCTTCCCACTCGACCCAAGGCTGTTCTCCGCATGCGTTCTCCCCTCCTCGCCGCCACCGCCCTGCTCGTGGTCGCTCCGCTCGCCGCCCAGGCCTCCCTCAATTGCACGCTGCTCAGCAAGCTCAAGGGCACCAAGGTCGCCTTTGCCGGCGTCTGGGGCTACACCGCTCCGGACGGCCGTGAATACGCGCTCGTCGGCGAGCGGACCAGCACCTGGATCGTCGACTGCACGGACCCCAAGAACCCGGTCGAGGTCGCGACGATCAGCGGACCTTCGAGCACCTGGCGCGAGATCGTCAGCTACAAGCAGTACGTCTACTCGGTCAGCGAGCAGCACTCCGGCATCCGCGTGATCGACATGTCGAATCCGGCGGTGCCGGTCGACAAGGGCTACGTGCACCAGGCCGACTGGCCGAACACGCACTCGATTGCCGTCGACCCGGACACGGGCCGCATCTACGCGAACGGCACGAGCACCGGCCAGTTCGTGCTGGACGCAGCCGCCGACCCCCTGGCGCTGCCGATCCTCGGCAAGAACACGTTGGCCTACGTGCACGACTGCTACGTGCGGCGCGGCAAGGCCTATCTGGCCGAGATCAACCAGGGCTATCTGCGGATCGCGAACGCCACGGCGTTCCCGTTCACGCAGGTGTCGCGCTTCCAGACGCCCGGCAAGTTCACGCACAACGCCTGGGTCACCGACGACGACAAGATCCTGATCACGTCCGACGAGAACAGCGCCGGCTACATGAAGGCCTACGACATCTCGAACCCCGCGACGCCGGTCGCACTGGCCGGTTACGTGAACGCGCCCGCGGTCGTGCACAACGTGTTCGGCATCGGCCGCACGGCCTACGTGGCGCACTACGGGGACGGCTTCCACATGACCGACCTCGGCAAGGCCGCGACCGCGATCAAGCGCCTTGCCTACTACGACACCTCGACCGGCACCAGCGGCTACACCGGCGCGTGGGGCACGTTCCCGTGGACCGACAACGGCGTGATCTACGTGAGCGACATCCAGCAGGGCCTCTACTGCCTGCAAGTCGACGCCGGGCACCTCAACCGCTACGGCAAGGGCACTGCGGGCAGCAACGGCGTGCCCCGCGTGAGCTTCGAGGGCGGTTCGGCCATGGTCGATTCGCCGAACTTCCGGCTCGAGCTGACGAACCTGCCCGCGAACGGCCAGTTCGCGGTGGTGTTCAGCGCCGGCTCCGGCAACTTGCAGTGGGGCAATGTCACGATCCACGTCGACCTCGCGAACTCGGTGCTGGTCGGCGGCACGGCCAACGCCCAGGGCAAGGCCTCGCTGCCGCTGCCCGTCCCCAACAACCCGGGCCTCGCGAACGGCAAGGTCTATGCGCAGGTGATCGCGATCGACGGCTCGGGCTTCGTCGCCTCGCGCGGCATGTGGTTTGGGATCGCGAACTGAGCCGCTGCGCCGGGCGCGCGCCCCGCGCCCGCGGCTGACGCCGGCGCTGCGCCGCCCAAGGGCATGGAATCCGCGTGGTCCCACGACCACGATCCAGCCCTGCCGATGGCACTCCGCTGGCTCTCGATCTACGCGCTGCTGACCTATCCGTTCGTCTGCGTACCGTTCCTCTACTTCCACTTCCAGGCGCACGGCGTCTCGGTCGCGCAGTACCACGACATGCTCGCGGTCTACTACGTGACGATGGTCGTGGCCGAAGTACCGACCGGACTCTTCGCGGACCGTCTCGGGCGCAAGCAGGCGATGGCCCTCGGCCCCTGCGTGTTGGCGGCCGGCTACCTGTGCTTCCTCGCCGGCGGCAGCTACGGGATGTTCTGCCTCGGCCAGGCGCTGCTCGGGATCGGCCATGCGTTGATCTCGGGCCCGCCCTCGGCCCTGCTCTATGACACCCTGACCACCGCCGGACGGGGCGAGGAGTTCCTGCACCTCGAGGGCCGCCTGCAGGCCTTGCGGCTGCTGGGCACCGCGGGCGCCTTCCTGCTCGGGGGCGTGCTCAGCCAGCTCGCCGGGATCTCGGCGGCGATCTGGGCGACAGCCGCACTGCACGGTCTCGGCGTGCTCGCGGCCCTGCGGCTGGTCGAGCCGCCGCGGCCGCACGCGCTACGCACGCGCGAGCTCTGGCGCACGGCGCAGCGCGACCTCCTGCAACCGTCGCTGCTCTGGCTCTGTGGCTACTTCGCGCTCCTGTTCTTCCTGCTGCGCTACTGCTTCCACACCTACCAGCCGTTCCTCGACGCGGCACGGGCGCGCGAACCGCTCTTCGTCGGGGCGCTCTATGCGGCGCTCAACCTCCTCGCCGCGCCCTGCAGCCGGCTCGCGGCCCCCTGCCTGCGACGGTTCGGCGCCCCCGTCGTCTATGCGGCGATGCCGCTGCTGCTGGCCATGTCGTTGCTCGGGATGGCAGCGTTCGTCGACCGCTGGGCGATCCTGGGCATCGCCCTGCAGCAGGTGCCGTTCGGCATGCACTGGAGCATCGTGCAGGCGTTCGCCAACCGGCGCCTGCAGCCGGCGGCGCGGACGACCGCGCTCTCGGCGATCTCGTTCTGCGCCCGGATCGGCTTCGCCGCGCTCTTCCCGTGCATCGGCCGCGTGCACGAGGCACACGGCATCGCGAGCGCCTACGTGCTGGTGGCACTCTCCGGAGCGGGCCTCGCGCTGGTCACGGTCGCTGGCGGCCGGCACTGGCTGCGCGCCGGCTGAACCCCATCACTTGCCGAGATCGACGAACACGCCGCCGCTGTCGGCCGCGAGTCCCTTCATGAACTCCTTCTGGAACTCGCCGATCGCAATCGTGTGGATCACGACCTTGTAGGGCTCGTTCATGCGCTTGATCTCGCGCTGGATCTCGCCCATGTCGGTGAACTTGCCGGTGCTAGGCCGGCCGTCGCTCAAGAAGAACACGGTGTCGAGCCTGGACTTCTTGAAGCTCGCCGCACCCCCGGTCGTCGGCGGCGGCGCCTCGGCCTGCTTGTCGGGATCGAAGCCGAAGATGTACGTCAGGGCCTTGTAGGTGTTGGTCTTGCCCGCGCCGACGTTGCCGCCGAGTCCGGCCGCGGCGAGCTCCTGGGACTCGACGCCGCCGAGCGGCTTGAGGCGGCGGACCCAGGACATCGCGTTCTCGCGGTTCACGATGTTGGCCGGGACCAGCATCGGCTTCCACGCATCGAGCTCGGTCGCGAACGCGACGATGTTGAAGAACGTGTTCTCCTTGAGGCCACCGAGCGTGCGCAGCAGCTCGGTCTGCACGATCGTGAACTTCCGGTAGTCATCGTAGCCCGACTGGAACTTCTCGTGCTCGACGACCAGCTCCTCCATCGACCCCGACACGTCGATGATGAAGAGCACATTGGTCGAGGTCGTCTTGACGCCGACGAACTCCGTCTTGTCGGTCTTGAGCTTGCCGTAGAGCGCATCGGTCTTGCGCCGCGACTCCTCCTTCTTCTTGAGCTCCTCGTCGGTCGGGATCCGCCAGCCGATCTCCTTGAGCTTCTTCCACTGCCGGTCCCACTCCTCCGCGTCGACGCCGAAGTCGAGCGCCGTGATCTTGAACAGCGCCTCGCCGCACTCCTCGCGGAAGCGGCCGCCCTTGCGCATGAGCTCGATCAGGCCGTCGACGGCTTCGGGCGCCCGGACCTTGGCCGCAGCCTGCACGGCGGCGACCTGGACCTGCCAGGTCGGATCGGCGAAGAGCGGCAGCAGTGCCGGCCCCAGGTCCTTGACCTTCAGCTTGCCGACCGAATCCGCCGCGGCCATGCGCACCAGGCTCTCCGGGTCGGCGAGCAGCAGCGCGAGCTCGCTCTTGACCGCCGGATCGCCGATCTCGTCGATCGCGCGCGCGATCGCATAGCGCACGCCGACGTCCGCCTTCTTGTCCTTCGCGAGGATCTCGCGGAACGCCGCCAGCGCCGGCTTGTGCTTCGCCCGCCCCAATGCCTCGATGACCTGGCTGCGCCGTGGCGTCGCCTTCAGCGTCGCGAGGTCGTCGAGCAACGGCTTGAACGAGGCCTCGTCCTTGTACTCCCCGAACACCGTGATGGCCGCCTTGCGCACCTCGGGAGTCTTGTGCTCGAAGAGTTTGAGCAGCTCGTGGGCGGACTCCGGACAGTCCGCGTACTTGAGGGTCATCACCGCCTCGACCTGCTGCGGCACGCCGCGGAACTTGGGGAACTCGCTGCGGAACGTGCGCACCGCGTCGAGCTTCTGCTCGTCGGTCTGGGCCTGGCAGCAACCAAGGAAGAGCGCGAACGCGAGCAGCAGGCGGATCGGGGATGGCAGCATCAAGGAACCGGTCAGGGGGATCGGGGCGGGCGCAGGATACCCGCCAGCGGCAGCCCGCGCTCAGCAGCCGGCGTCGAGGAAGCGGGCCCGCAGCGCGGGACTCGCCACGCACGCGGCCGGCTTGCGCCCGCGCCAGCGATGCCGC
>CAZSKV010000245.1:0-13609 GCA_964607495.1 uncultured candidatus Brocadiaceae bacterium | reverse complement strand
TAGGCACAGGTGTCGAGCGCCTGCTGGATCGGATCATTGATGTCCGGCGAGCCGGAGAACGAGTTGTTGGCGACGCGGATGTTGTGTGCGACCTTCTGGGCGGAGACGGTCTGCCAGCCGCTGATCAGCCAGTTGCTCGCCGCGCTGCCGCTGTTGTCGGAAATCTTGATGCCGACGATCCACGCGTCGGGAGCCATGCCGTCGGCTCCGGCGAACGGAAACTGGTTCGCGCCGACGCAGCCGGCGCAGAACGTGCCGTGGCCGTGCGCGTCCTCGGTGCCGTAGCCGCTGGTGCCGAACACCGCCTTGAGGAACGAACCGGAGAGGCCGCCACCGGTCTGGTTCGACGGGTTGCCGCCCGGGAAGTACGCGCGGTGCGGGCGCCCGGAGCCGGCCATGTTCGCGTCCTGGCCCGTGTCGAGGACCGCGACGCCGAGGCTGCGGCCGCGCACGAGGACGTTCGCCTTGTCGCGCTTGAGGTTCGCAGCCGCCGCGTTGTGGTGGTTGCCGTCGCGCGCGGTGTTGATCACCGCGTGGTGGATGCGGTTCGGCGACACGCGGCGCACGTTCGGCAGCGCCTGCACCTGCGCGAGCTTGCCGGGTGGCACGTTCACACAGGCAGCATTGATCAGCCACCACTGGTTCTCGACCTTGCCACCGAGCGCCAGGACGTCGGCTACGAAGTCCTTCTGGTCGGTGAGGACCCGCGCCTCCATGTCGGCGACGATCGCAGCGACCTGGTCGGCCGACGCCTGGGAGTAGATCGCTTCGCGGTAACGGTCGAGCGTGAACGAACGGTCGGCGAACTCGACGATGTAGCTGTCAGGGACGACGCCAGGCTGTTGCGAGACGGCCGGCAGCGGCTCGACCTGCTGCGCGAACGCCAGCGCCGGGGCGAAGGCGACGATCAAGGTCAGGGCCAGTACAGAACTGCGCATGTAGGGCTCCAGGGATGTCAATGCTGGCAGGGAAGTGCGGGAGAACGCCCGCGCGGGGCGGCAATCGGGCGAACAATCGGGCGAAGAAGACTACCCGACGCCACTGCGGCGGGAAGGCCCCTTCGGATGGCCCGGAGCCCGGGATTGTTCCGTTGCGCGGACCCGGCGCGGACACGGGGGGCTCGCTGCGTGGGGCCCAGGTCCGGCATGATGGGGAGGATGCGTTCGCCAAGCCTCCCGCCGCTCGTGGTCTTGCTCGGCCTCGGCTGCGCAGGCGCCGAGTTCGCCGAGCCTGCGCCCGTAGGCCGGCCGACCCGGGTGGAGATCCTGGACGCGAGCCACGTCACATTCGAAGGCGGCACGATCCCGGTCGAGGCGTTCGTGTTCGAGATGCGCCAACGCGTGCGGGCCGCCGCCGGCAATCCCAAGGAGATCCCGGCGGTCACGATCATCGCCCCGGCGTACAGCGGCGGGGTCACGGCCCCGCAGACCGTGCAGCGGCTGCTGAACCAGTTGCGCTCGGCCGGAGTCCGGCACATCGCGTTGGGGGAGGGCTAGGCGCGTGCCTGCCCTCGCGACCACGCCAGAGCTGGTCGTGTTCGACATCGACGGCACGCTGCAGGACAGCTTCCTGTGGTGGCCGCAGGTGATCCGCGCCGGCGTGCGGGACTTTGCGGCAGCCACCGGGCTCCGGCTCGACGTGCCGAGCGACGAGATGGCCTGTTCGGTGGTCGGCATGAAGGATGAAGGGGTCTGGGCGCCGTTCCTGCCGCCGGCCGAACAGCATCGCTGGCGTGAGCTGCGCGCCTTGGTGCTGCCGATGGAGGTGGCGGTCATGCACTCGGGGTCGAGCTTCCTGTTCCCGGGGGTGCGCGAGCTCCTGCTGCACCTGCGGGCGCTCGGCGTCCGCACCGCGCTCGCGAGCAACTGCCGGAGCACCTACCTGCAGGCGGTCCTGGAGGGTCAGGAACTCGGAGCCCTGACCGACTGGCACTTCTGCCTCGATTCCCCCGGTGTGACGACCAAGTCCGACATGCTCGCGGCGGCGTTCACCGCCGCCGGCACCAAGGCCGCGGTCATGGTCGGGGACCGCGAACCCGACCATCTGGCGGCCCGGGAGCACGGCGTGCCCTTCGTCTGGCGGCAGAATCCACGCTGCCGGATCGAGGACGCCGACGCGGTCTGGAGTGGCGATCCGGACGAGCTCCTCGCCTGGCTGCGGGTGCCACCCCTGTCGGCCGGGCAGGCGCCGCGGCAATATCCTGGCACTCGCCCGTAGCGCCACCTTCTTTCCCCGACCCGAAGCCCATGCTGTATCTGGCGAACCGAGGAGTCATGGAGCCGCTGATGGCGATCGTCGTGTTCTCGTTCATCTTCGCGATCGTCATGGTGACCAAGCGGGACAACCTCCGCCGCGACAAGCTCAAGCTGATGCAGAAGGCGCTCGAGCACCCCACGCTCGACGCCGAGACCAAGCGGGCCCTGGTCGAATCGATGAATCCGGTGCGGGCGAGCTGGGCCCAGCGGATCGGTTTCCAACCGCTGATACTGCTCGTGTCCTGGTTCGGGATCTTCCTCGGGATCGCGCTCCTCGCCGGCGGCGGCTACGAGGAGAAACAGGCCGGCATCGTGGTGCTGCTGCTGAGCATCGGGGGCGTGACGGTGCCATTCGCGCTGCGCGAGTTCGAGCGCAAGCGCGCGTGATCGCGGCGCAAGGAGTCGTCCTGCCGCACCCCGAGCGCCTGCGCGTGCTCGTGCTCGAGTGCTTCGCGAAGTGGGGGATCGCGGCGCCGCAGCGGGAGGTCCAGGTGCACTGGAGCCGCCGGCTCTCGACCGGTGCCGGCCGCGCCGATCTCGCGCGCAAGCAGATCCTGCTGAACCAGCGCCTGCTCGCGCGCGTGCCGCAGGAGATCGAGGCGGTCCTGATCCACGAGGCTGCGCACCTCGCGGCCCACTTCCTGCACGGCGGCAAGATCGCGCCGCACGGCGCCGAGTGGCAAACGTTGATGCGTCTGGCCGGCCAACCCCCGCGCGCCTGCCATGCGCTCCCGGTCGCGGACCTGCGCCGGCGCAGCTACTGGTATCTGCACCTCTGCGACGGTTGCGGCAGCCGCGCGATCCGGCGCCGCTCCGAGCGCATGGAGTGCTCGCGCTGCGGGCCGCAGGGACGGATCCTGCGGGTGCGCTCGCCCCGCACGCGCGAGGGCTACGAGACCCTGCGCCGGATGTCGGTGGCGGAGGTCGAGGCGGTCGGGCGGCGTCCGGGGCGCGCGTAGCGCGCTGGACGCGACGGCTCCCGGCGCGGCAGCCCGAGCCGGAGCCATGGTCAATGGTCGTCGATCCTCGCGTAGGCCAGGCGTGGCTCCGTCGCGGAACGACGGAGCTTGCCGGGATGACTTCTACAAACCCACGCCGATCAGCGTCGTCACGCCGCGCGTCGTGATCAGGCCCAGCTGGTTGGCTGGCGGATCGACGATCCAGAACTGCACGTGGAACCTCAGCCCCAGCAGGCCGACGTCGGGCGGGATCTGGAGTTGACCGCTGACGCGCCCTTGCGCGTTCGTCGTCAGCGGCAGCCCCAGCGCGGGGTCGGTGAGCACCTGGCACCCGCCGGCACCGAAGGAACCCAGGTCGAAGGGCAGCGGGATGCTGTTCCAGATCGACTTCGAGGTGCCGAGGAACATCACCGCCGGCATGGCGCGTGGCCCGCCATCGGTCCAGTAACCCACGACGCTGCCGACGCCGGGCGTGCCGCTGCCGCCCGTGGTCGGCGTGCCGTTGCTGCCCGCGCAGGCCGTCCCGAACACGGTGTGGCTGCCGACGACGTAGTTGCGCCAGCCGCGCAAGGCGTAGCGGATCTCCTCGCGCAGCATCTCGCAGTACGCCCCGCTGATCGCGTTGAACGCCACGGTCTTGTCAGTCGAGTCGTTGAAGAACGCGCCCACCGCGTACTGTTGGTGAACGACCCGCCCGGCGATCACGAACGGCAGCGAGATGGTGCCGAAGTAACTGCCGTGGAATCGCGGAGTGCTGGGCCAGTCGTAGTTGCCGCCCTTCGCCGCGTAGGTGATCGCGTCGCGGAACGCGGTGAGCGAGGAGCCGCTCACCCCCTCGCTGGCGGCCTCGGCGGTGATGATCGACTCGATGCTGAGCGTGCCCACGGTCGGGTAGCTGCGCGTGTTGACCATCAACTCGTAGAACTGGTTCCGGAAGCCGGTGATCCGACCGTCGGCCACGTAGTCGTGCAGCGACGCGAGATCCTCGAGCGTGGTCCAGTTGGACGGCGGCCCGCCGCACCCCAGCACGTGGTTGATGCTGGTCCGCGGCATCCCCAGGATGCCGGCAAAGCTGTTGATCGCACTGACCCCGAGGAGGTCGACGATCCGCTTGGTCCGCGCGTTGTCCGAGTTCTCCATCATGAACCGCAGCGACTCCCCCACGGTCTCGGTGACGTACGGCGCGCCGCCGGTGGGACAACTGCCGACGGTGCCCAGGCCGACGGTGATGTTGGAGCCGAGTGACAGCTGGTTGCGGGAGCACTCGTACATCGCATACGCGTGCGGCAGCGTCTTCATCGTGCTCGCCGGTTCGAACCGCGTCCCCTCGTTGAGGGCCACGAGGACCGTGGAGTCGTTCCCGTCCACCCGCCGCAGGTAGGCACCGAGGTACCCGGTCGCGCCCGTGTTCAGGATCTGGCTGACGCGGGTGCCGCGCGCATCCAGGTTGTTGTTCACGATCACGTCGAACGTCGAGCTCGACGCGGGCTCGATGTCGACGACGCGCCGGCCGTACTGGTTGACGATCTGGGTGATGGCCGACGCCGACTGCCCGAAGTAGTACCCCCAGACGCCGCTGGTCCGGTTCATGATCACGTCGTAGGTGCCGTTGCCGACCGGATCGAGATCCACCAGCCGCGCACCGTTCTGGCTGAGCAGGTTCGTGACCTGGGTCTGCGAAGCGCCCAGGTACCACCACCACCCCCGCGCGTCGGCGCCCGCGTTGCGGATCGCGATCGCGGCGTAGACCCGAGCGCCTCCCGAGGTGTAGCCGTCGATGTCGACCAGCCGGTAGCCGTTGGTCGCCAGATAGTCGGAGATCGTCGTCGTGGCCGAGCCCAGGAACAGGTACCAGTTCTTCGCCGCGGCGCCAGTGTTGCTCACCATCACGACCGCGAACCGGCGCGTGCCGTTGCCGTCGAGGTAGCTCTCGATGTCGATCGGCCGGGCCTGGTTCTGGGTGAGGTAGTTGCGCACATCGACGGACGTGAGGCCGTAGTACCACCACCAGCCCGAGACGTTGTAGCCGGCGGTGTTCCGCACCAGCGTCACCGAGAAGCGTGGCGCCGCGGTGTCGAAGATCTCGATGTCGGTGATCCGGTAACCCTGGCTGATGTAGCCGTCGATGTTCGAGACGCCGGCGTTGACCTGGAAGATCTGGTCGACGGGTTGAGTGCTCTCTCGCTCGTCCTGGGCCGCAAGCGGGCACAGGGCTACGGCGAGGGCGAAGACGGACTGGTGTAGGGATGGCGCGTGTGTCATGGACGAAGCCTCTTGGACGGAGGAATGCGGCGCGCAGCGTGCGACGCCCGGCTCCCGAGTTGGGGCCTCGCCGTCGGTGGACAGATTCAGGCCACATTTCAGGGACCTTCCCGCTGCCGGCTGCGCCCGGTGGACGCCGGACCGGGGCAGCTCAGCTCACCGCTGTGCCACGGCGCGCACCGGGCGCACGCCGAGCTGCGGATGGACGCCAGCGCGGCGGACCGGATGGCGGTGCGCGACGCGCGCGAGCTGCGGCGGCACGTTGTAGGCACCGCCGCGCATCGGCACCTCCGACTCCGCGTCCGGTTCTCCCCGCAGACCGTCGCCCGCGCGCGCGGGATGGAAGAAGTTGAGCCACGCGTCGCGGCACAGTTCGTCGACGTTGCCGATCACGTCGTGCAGGCCGAACGGGCTCGCCGCGTAGGAACCCACCTTGACGATGCCGACGGCTCCGTCGTCGAACGGCGCAGCACCTTGTCCCCAATGGGGCTGCCTGCGCAGGGCGAGCCGGTCGAGCACGTTCCCGTGGCCGGCGAGGGAGGACTGCTCGACGCCCGTGTACCACGGCGTGTCCGTCCCGGCCCGGGCACCGAACTCCCACTGCGCCTCGGTCGGCAGCGCAAGCCCGTGCCGAGAGAAGAGCCTGTCGCAGTGCTCCCAGCTCACCGAGTCGACCGGGTGCGCATCACCGATCGGTGGACCGCCGTCGGGACTTGCGCCGTACGCGTACAGGCTCGGCCGCCCGCCGTCGGACAGTCGCTCCCATTGGCCGCGGGTCATCTCGTACTTCGACAGGAAGTACGGGTCGAGGTGGACCTCGTGCACCGGGCACCCGTAACCCTCGGCCTTCTCATCGTAGTTCGGACCGTCCGGCGCGCGGTTCTGCGCTCCCATGAAGAACGTGCCGCCCGGCATCAGCACGAACACCAGCCCCAGGCCCGCGACGGCGAAGCCGCCGTCCGGCCGGTGCTCCGGGACCGGGATGTCCGCGGGGCTTTGGCCACTGGCACGGTCCCAGGCCGACCGCAGATCATGGAACTCCCACAGCCCGGTCCGCGGGTTCATCCCGATCGGCACGAGTCCGTGCTGCGGGGCGAGGTCGATGGGTACCGCCTGGTACCGCTGGCTGGCGACGACACCGTCGGCCGCGCGGAGCGCGGCGCGCGCCTGTTGCCAACGCTTCCGGTCACGCGGTTCCAGCGCGGCAAGAGCCTCGGACCATGCGAGGCGAGCGCGCACGGCCGAGACCTGCTCGCGCTCGAACGCCTCGATCCGATCGACCAGGCGCGCCAGCGTCTCGTGCAAGAACTGCGTCGCCTCGTCCGCGAACCGGAACTCGCGCCGGCGCGACACCTCGGCCTCCAGCGTTGCGACCTCGGCCTCGAGCGCCGCGAGCCGGGCGGCCCCGGCCTCGCCGCGGGCGCCGGCGACCGCAGCCTGGAGCTTCGCGAGGTAGCCTTCGTACTCCTGCTTGGATTCCGCCGGTGCCAGGGCGAGCGCTTCGCGGCTGGCCGCGAGGGCCTCGTCGTCGAGACCGAGCGCGAACAGGGCCCAGGCCTGCGTGTCGATCGCGGCCCAGGTCCCGACCTGCACCAGGTTCGAGCTCCTTGTCCTGCTTGCCTCGACGGCGAGGCGTGCGACCACCAGCCCGAGCGCTTCGTTGCCGAAGTGCGTGCGCTGCGGATCGACCAGGGGCCACGCAAGTTGGTTGAGGCCTAGGCTGGTGTTCACGAGCCGCGTCGGATCCAGCGCTGGCAGCACCGGCCGCACGCCGGTCTCCCGCACCGCGCGGGCCGCCCGGAACGTGGCGAGCCGTTCGGTTGCGACCGCGAGCGCGCGCGCCCGCGGATGCGTGCGGCGATTCTCGGCGATCTCCGCCGCCGGGGGTGCCGGCGCGCCCGCCGCCAACCGCTCGACCGTGGCGCGCAGCCCGGGGAGGGCGGCGCGCACGGCGCGCGCGTCGCCTTCGAGCCATTGCCGCATGGCGTCGGCGCGGGTCGGCCAGGCGGGATACAGGGTCGCCTCCTTCTCGATCGCAGTCTCGAGGTGCACCACGTGGGACAGCCGGTGGAAGTTCTCGAGGTTGGCCTCGGCTCGCTGACGCTGCTCGAGCTCGGCGAACGCGAAGGACATCGACAGCACACCGCCGGCGACGAGCGTGAGCGCGATGACCAGCAGCGAGACCACCAGCCCGCGTCGCCTCCGGACGAACTTGCGCACCCGGTACAGCGCACTCGGTGGCCCGGCCTGCACGGGCTCGTTGGCCAGGTAGCGGCGCAGGTCGGCGGCCAGGGCGGCGACGGACTGGTAGCGTTGCTCGCGCTCGCGTGCGAGCGCCTTGAGCACGATCCAGTCGAGGTCGTCGCGAAGCTCGCGCCGGAGCGAGTGGGCGTCGGTGCTGCGCAGCGCGGCGACCTTCACGCTCCCACCGTTCAGCGCGGCCAGCCGTGCGCTCGGCTTGTCGGGTTCGGACTCGCGTAGACAGCGGACGTAGTCGTAGCCGGACGGCACCGGACGGTTCGGCTGCGCGAACGGCAGGGACCCGGTCAGCAACTCGAACAGCATCGCGCCGAGCGAGTACACGTCGGTGGTCGTGTCCACGTCGTCGACCGCGCCGGCGGCCTGCTCCGGACTCATGTAGGCTGGCGTGCCGAGGAAGTCTCCCGCCCGCGTCAGCTCGCTGATGTCGTGCCCTGGCTCGGTGAACTTGGCTAGCCCGAAGTCGATGACCTTCGGCGTCGGCCGTGCCTCGACTTCGGTGACCAGCACGTTCGATGGCTTGAGGTCCCGGTGGATGGTCGCCCGCTGGTGGGCGTGTTGAACCCCGTCGCACACGCCGAGCAGGAGCTCGATTCTCGCGCGCACCGGGAGGTGCGCCTGGTCGCAGTACCGTGTCAACGGCACGCCGTGGATGTACTCCATGACGACGAACGGGTGCCCCTGCTCGCTGACCCCGGCGTCGTAGATCCTGGCGATGTTGGGGTGGTCGAGCCGCGCAAGCGTGTCGCGCTCGGTCTCGAAGCGGCGCAGGATGCTCGCGACGTTCCGGCCTGCCTTGACGAGCTTGAGCGCGACCTTGCGGTGGACCGGGGTCTCCTGCTCGGCCAGATAGACGACGCCCATGCCCCCTTCGCCGAGAAGCCTCACCAGGCGGTATGGCCCGACCGTCGCCGGCATCGTGGCTGCCTTCTGGTTCGAAGCCGAGGCTTCGCGCAGGCGAACGAACTCATGCTCGATCACGCCCTCATAGCCCGGGAACATCGCGCGGTAGCTCGCGACCGTCCCGGCCACACCGAGCTCGACGTCCTCGTGATATCGAGCCAGGAACGCCACGGCGATGGCCGCCTCGTCGGAATCAGCAGCATGCGCAGCAAACTCTTCCATCGTCACGATTCCATGACTCCACACCGCGTGCCAGGCGCGGCGGGAGCGCAGCATAGCGGTGACACTCCGGCCAAGGATCTGGTCCGAGGCCTGGCGTCGAGTTGGGGAGCCCACGGCGCTGGACAAGGGCGAGGTCGTTTTCTCGCGGCTTGCTCGGCCGTCTCGGGTGCCTACCCGTCTCCGACCCTCGCGCCACCGCGGCGACGAGGCCAGGGGGGCCGTTGTTCCCGCGGTGCGGATTCCTAGCATGCGTTCATGGCTGCCGACGGGCTCCAGGCCGGATCAGGCGCAGCGGATGCATTGACGACCATGCATGCGCGACAGGCGGTCGACGGCAATGTCAGCAGCGTCGAGTGGATCGTGATGCGGCTCTCGCCGTTGTTGCTGGCCCACGCCCGCTACCGTCTCGGCCGCCTCGCCGGGCAACACGACCCGCAGGACATCGTCCAGGACGCATGGCTGACGACGCTGCCCCGGCTGGCCGACCTGGTCCCCCGCAATGGACGCCTCACGCCCGTCCTGCTGCGCTTCCTCAGCACTGCCGTGCTCAACCGCGTCCGCAACATCTTCTATGACCGGGCCCGCCGCGGCGATGTCCAGTCTCCGTCCCAGGTGGCCACCGACCGCAGCGGAGCCGTGACCCAGGCCATCCGCGCCGAGCGCGTGGCCGCCGTCCGGGCGACGATCGATGAACTCGAGCCTGCCGACCGCGAGGTCGTGCTCCTGCGTGGCGTGGAGCAGGTGTCTGCGCAGGCCGCGGCCGTGCTGCTGGGAGTCTCCGTCGACGCGGTCAACAAGCGCTATCAGCGCGCACTGGCCCGTCTGCGCGAGCAGCTTCCAGGCTCGGTGTTCGACGAAGTAGAGCCCTGAACCCCTCCGGTTCGCGCTCTGCAAGACGATAGGGGGCCGGAGAACGTGGGGCTCCTGCTGAATCTGGGGGAGGCCGGCTCCGGGAACGCGCGCTCCATGCGGATTACGGATCGCTGATCGTGACCGGGAGCACGCGGCAGCGCATGGCTTGCCAACTCTTCGGCACGAACGCCGACCGCGTGCGCCTGGTGCCAGAGCCGGAGCGGGCGTTACCGCTGCAGCTCCAGGCGCGCAGGGCTGTGCATCTGGCGGTCGCCCCCGGGGACGACCGACCGCATCCTGCGCCTCCATCCGCCCCGATGACCCCCGAACCCGCTACCATCCGCCACCCCGATGCCCGCCGACCTCTTCGAAGAAATCGTCCGCCTGCGCAAGGAAGGCATCCCCGCCGCGCTCGCGACGATCGTCGCGACCCGCGGCTCGACGCCCGGCCGCGAGACGATGCGCCTGCTCGTGACCGAGGACGGCACCTTTCTCGGCACGGTCGGCGGCGGCTGCCTCGAGGCCGAGGTCTACGAAGCCGCGAAGGAAGTGATCCGCACCGAGATCGCACGCACGCTCTCGTTCCGGCTGACGGAGTTTGCGTCGCCGGACTCGGGGCTGCTCTGTGGCGGCGAGGTCACGGTTTTCGTCGAGCCGATCACGACGCCGGCGCTCTGGATCTACGGCGGCGGCCATGTCAGCAAGGCGCTGTGCGAGGTCGCGAACCTCGCGGGTTTCCGCGTGACCGTCGCCGACGACCGCGAAGCCTATGCGAACCCGCAGCGCTTCCCGCAGGCGGCCGAGACGGTCGCGGGGCCCTTCCCCGAGCTCGCGGCCAAGATGCCGCTGCGCGCGAACACCTACGTGGTGATCGTGACCCGCGGCCACAAGGAGGACGGCCTCGTGCTGCGTGAGCTCGCCCGGCGCGCCGCGGCCGGCCAGACCCCGAAGTTCCTCGGGATGATCGGCTCGAAGACCAAGCGGGTCGTGCTGTTCAAGAAGCTGCGCGAGGAGGGGGTCAGCGCGGAGTTCCTGGGCATGGTGCGCAGTCCGGTGGGTCTGAGCCTCGGCGCGCGCAGCCACGAGGAGATCGCGGTCGCGGTCGTCGGCGAGCTGATCCAGGTGCGCCGGCTGGGTTTCGATGCCGCGGCTGCCTGGGAGCACCGCCGGCGCGGAGTTCCGGCTGCCACGGCCAAACCGACCGAGCCCGGCGCCCGTTGAGCGGATTGCGATCGGCCCCGCCCACGGGCATGATCCTCCTCCCTTTTGCGGCCCCCGACCCTTCTCTTGCGCCGATCCGACTCATGACGAACGCCCGGTCTGCCCTGCTCGCCTGTGTCCTCGCCTTCCCGGCTCTCGCCCAGGAAGGGGCCAAGGACGTCATCACCTGGTTGGACGGGTCCAAGACCGAGAACGCCCGCGTCCAGTCGTTCACGCTCCGGGAGATCAAGTTCGCGCACAAGGGCAACTCGGAGACCAGGCCCGGCGACAGCGTGGCCAACATCGAGCTGGCCAAGGCGAAGGAGGACACGTTCAAGCGCGGCTACGGCGCGCCCCCGAAGGAAGCTCCGGGCCAGTTCGTCGAGGTCGCGCGCAAGCTCGCGAAGTCCGAACCGCTGGTGGCGCAGGTCGGTTTCATCGAGGCGGCCCGGGTCGCGCTGAACCTCGGCGGCGCCGAGAACGCGCAGATGGCCTTCGACATCCTGAAGGAGCTCGCCGAGCAGATCCCGGACACCGGCTTCATGGGCGAGGTCTGGCGCTCGCGTCTGGACTACTACCTGGCCGGCGGGGCCGAGGACGCGAAGAACGCGACCACCGCGGCCGACAACTACAGCAAGATCGCGACGACCTCGGGCTGGCCGGACTTCTACGTCAACGACGCCGCCTACTACGTCGTGATGGCCAGGTCGTCGAGCGGCAAGCTCGCGCCGGCCGCGCTGCAGACCGAGCTCAAGGCCCTGCTGACCAAGGTCGAGGGCCAGACCCCCTACGTGGCCAACCGCGTGAACGTGCAGCTCGCGCACAGCCTGCTGCAGCAGAAGAAGAGCGACGACGCGAAGAAGATCCTCGACGGACTGCTGGCCAAGGAAGGCCTCGACCGGGCGACCTATGCGAGCGCCCTGATCGGCCTCGGCCACGTGCTGATGGACAGCGGCGATCCGACCAAGCGCGATCCCTACCGGCAGGCGCTGCTCGCGTTCCTGCGAGTGTTCGTCGAAGCCCCGGACGCCGGCCACGAGATCGTCGCGGAAGCGCTCTACTTCGGCGCCGAAGCGGCCGAGAAGTGGTCCGAGAAGGACTCGGCGCTGATGGCCGGCAAGCTGCGCAGCCTGATCAAGAAGGACTATCCCGACACGCGCTGGGGCCAGGCACTCGCCGGCAAGTGACCGCGCCTGCGGTGTCCGCGCGCGGTCCGGGGTTGCTGCGGCGGGCGAGCATCCTGCTGTTCCGCTTGCTGCTGCGCCGGCCGATCCGGCTGGCGCTGCGCATCCATACCGAGAACGAGCCGGCGCTGCGCGGGCCCTACGTGCTGGTCGCCAACCACGCGTCGTTCCTCGATCCTCTGCTGCTCGGCGCGGCCTCCCCGCGCCACGTGACCTACCTGATGTCGAGCATCCACTGGCGCAGCCGCGCGTTCGGCTGGTTCTATCGCTGGATGGGGGCGATCCCGCTGCTGCTGCGCGGCGGCAACCGCGATGGCCTGCGTGCGGCGCGCGCGGCCCTGCAGCGCGGCGAGGTGCTCGGGGTGTTTCCCGAAGGCGGGATCAGCCGCGACGGCCGGCTGATGCTCGGCAGTCCGGGTGCGGTGGCGCTGGTGCTCGGCGAGAACGTCCCGGTGGTGCCGGTCGGGATCGTCGGCGCCGCGGAGATGCTGCCCTACGGCGCCAGCCGGCTGCGCCGGGTCGCGATCACGATCCGCTTCGGCACGCCGATCGCCCACGACGAGCTCGTCGGCGTCGGCGCCGGCCATCGCAAGGATCGGCTGCAACAGGCCACGCGCAAGATCATGGACGAGATCGCGCGGCTCTCCGGCCAGCAGTCCCGTGAGCAGGCGCTCGAAAGCGCACGCTGAGCAGGCCCGGAAAGTCGCTGGGGTTTCGCAGGGGATCGTTGCCCTTAGGTGCGCGCGCGGCGCGCGCACAGGCAGGCACGATGGAAGGCGAACGACGCGAGCGGCTGGCGCGGCAGGCATATGTGGTGGCGGAGCACTTCCTCTCGCGATGGCGGGATCCGCTGACCCGCTCCGGCCGCGAAGAATGGGCGCAGGAGGCTGCCTGCCGCGCGCTCGGCCGGATCGAGCACCTGCGCGATCCTGACTGCTTCGCGGCCTACGTGCGCACGATTGCGCGCCGGCTGCGCGCGCGCGCGTTGCGGCCGAGGAGCCGCCCGCGCGCGCTCAGTCTCGAGGCCGACGACAAGCAGCTCGAGAAGGTCTATGCGCGCGAGTGCACGGTGGACGTGTTGCGGATCGGCAGCTGCCTGATCGAGCGCGCCTGGCTGATCGATCAGGTCGCCGACCTCGTCGACCGGCTGCCACCGACCTCGCGCGAACTCGTGCGCGCCTACTACGACGGCTTCAGCTGTGCCGAGCTCTCGGTAAGGACCGGGCTGCCCGAGCACAGCGTGAGGACACGGATCCATCGCGGACGGAATCTGGTCCGCACGGAGCTGCTGGACCGCGTACGCGCGGGTGAGCAAGGAACGACCGACGGGCGCGTGCCCGTCATGCACAGGAGGAAGCCACGATGAAGACGATGCACCTGGAGTTCTGTTCGCTGTTGGTTCTGGCCGGACTCGTGTCCGGCGTGACGGCGCAGTCGCCGAAGCCGGAGGCGGAGCCGGCCAAGAAGGAGGCGGAGCCGGCCAAAAAGATCGCCGAGCCGGCCAAGGCGACGC
>CAZSKV010000244.1:0-2127 GCA_964607495.1 uncultured candidatus Brocadiaceae bacterium | reverse complement strand
GGCAAGCACGCGGCGCTGATGGGGATCGAGGGGGGGCACGCGATCGAGGGCGACCTGCGCTTGTTGCGGCAGTTCCACCGGCTCGGTGTGCGCTACATGACGCTGACCCACACCAACCACAACGAGTATGCCGACTCCTGCGCCGAACAGCCGCCGCGCTGGAACGGCCTGAACGAGCTCGGGCGCAAGGTCGTTCGCGAGATGAACCGCCTCGGCATGATGGTCGACGTGTCGCACGTGAGCGACAAGACCTTCGCCGACGTGATGCAGGTCACGCGGGCGCCGGTGATCTTCTCGCACAGCTCGTGCCGGGCGCTGTGCAACCACCCGCGCAATGCGACCGACGAGATGCTCCGGGCGCTCGCGAAGAACGGCGGCGTGATCATGATCAACTACAACTCGGGCTTCGTCGACGAGGAGTTCGGCAAGCGCTACGAGGCCTGGCGCGCGCCGTTGCGGATCAAGGAGAAGGCGATCGCGGCCAGGTATCCCGAGGGCTCACCCGAGTACGAGGCCGAGGTCAAGCGCGTCAACGCCGCGGCGAAGCAGCCCGAGCCGCCGCCGCTCGCGAAGCTGATCGATCACTTCGTGCACGCGATCGAGGTCGCGGGGCCGGATCACGTGGGGATGGGGAGCGACTTCGACGGCGTGCCGAGCACGCCGCAGGAACTCCACGACGTGACCTGCCTGCCGAAGATCACCTACTGGTTGCTGCAGCGGGGCGTGGCCGAGGAGACGGTCACGAAGGTGCTCGGCGGGAACGTGCTGCGGGTGTTCGGCGCGGTCGAGAAGGTGGCAGCGTCGCTCGCGGCAGAGCCGGTCATCGAGAAGTAGGGAACGAATCCTCGTAGAAAAGTACGCGGTACTTTGTCACTAGTTGCCGGCGATCAGGATGTCGACGGCGTACTGCCGTTGCTCGCCGCCGACCTCGAACTCCTGTTTGGTCTTCTGGTAGTCGAAGACCTGCTGGAACACGTTGCTCGTGGTCTGGCGGGCGGCGGTGATCTGGTAGCGGCCGGGGGGCAGGCGGCGGCCGAGCTGGAACTTGCCCTGGTTGTCCGTGATCACGTCGCAGTGGAAGGGCACGGTTCCGGCTTCGGCGACCGCAGTCACCGAGACCTTGACCTGGCCCGCGGGCACGCCGTCGACACGCACGGTGCCGTAGACGACGGTGCCGGCAGCCATGCGCACGACCGGCACTTCGAGCTTCTGGCCGGTCTTGACCTCGAGCCCCTTCTGGAACACGTCGAAGTGCTCCGTGTGCTCGTACTTGACCTGGTAGGTGCCTTCGTTCAGCAGCGCGAGCCGGAACCTGCCCTGCTGGTCGGTGCGCACCGACGTGCGGGTCACGCTGACCGGCATCAGGCCGCCGAGCATGTCGAGGAACGGGTTCTGCACGTAATCGTTGGGAAACGTGCTGACCGTCGCGCCCGCGAGCGGCTTGCCGTCGCTGGCGAGCAGGACTCCCTCGATCACACCGCCTTCGTTCATCTGCACGGTCAGGAGCGGTGGCTGCTGACCGACCGCAACCGTGAACGGCTCGCTGAACGCGCGCGCATGGCCCTCGGCCTCGACCATGACCGAGTACTGGCCTGGTTCGAGGCCTTCGATCTCGGCGATGCCGTCCTTCGGTGCGCGCACGTTCTTGATCGGGACCTGCGTGTTGCCATAGAGCGACACGCCACCTTGTCCGGGCATCACGCTCTTCACGGCGGCCGTGTAGTGGCTCAGCAGGCGGTGGTTCTTGCCGTAGACCTGGAGCTTGACCAGACCCAGCTTCTCGAGGGTCAGCACGACGTCGCGGCGGCCAGCGTCGATCGGCCGCAGATCAGCCCGGTTGTAGCCCGGGGCGGCGGCCGTCAGCTGGTAGGGAGACTCGATGAGGCCGATGACCTCGAACCTGCCCTCGGAGTCGCTGCGCACCTCTTCGATGATCTGCGTCTTGGTGCTGATCGCGACCGCGGTGATCTTCGCGTTCTCGATCGGGGCTCCCTGCGCATCGACGACCTGACCGGCAAGGGCGAGGCCCTGCTGCAGCTCGAAGTCCGCCAGGTTGGGCGCGTTCGGGTCGAGCGTCATGTCGCGGCGCTCCGTCCGCGCATAGCCTGGCGCGACGGCCGAGATCGC
>CAZSKV010000243.1:0-3358 GCA_964607495.1 uncultured candidatus Brocadiaceae bacterium | reverse complement strand
CGTTCGCGCTGGGCGCCCTGGCCCACAAGCTGCGGATCTCGCCGCTGGTCGGATACCTGCTGGCTGGCGTGATCGTCGGGCCGTTCACCCCCGGCTACGTCGCCGACCAGAGCCTCGCGCAGGAACTGGCCGAGATGGGCGTCATCCTGCTGATGTTCGGGGTCGGCCTGCACTTCTCGTGGAAGGACCTGCTCGCGGTCTGGCGCGTGGCCGTGCCGGGGGCGATCGGGCAGAGCGTCTGCGCGCTGCTGCTCGCGCTGCTGCTCTGTCGTCTTCTCGGCTGGGGTTTCGGCGCCGGCGCCGTGTTCGGCCTGGCGCTCGCGGTGGCCAGCACGGTCGTGCTGATCCGCGGCCTGACCGATGCGAAGCGCCTCGATTCGCCCTCCGGGCACGTCGCGGTCGGTTGGCTGATCGTCGAGGATCTGCTGACCGTGCTGATCCTGGTGTTGCTGCCGGCACTGGCGCCAGGCGTCGCGACCTCGGCGGGTGACCTCGTGCTGGCGCTCGGCAAGACCGTCGCCAAGGTCGCGCTCCTCGGCGCCGCGATGCAGATCGTGGGTACGCGGGTCGTGCCGTGGATCCTCGTGCAGGTCGCCCGCGCCCGCTCGCGCGAGCTCTTCACGCTGGCCGTGCTGGCGATTGCGCTCGGGATCGCGCTCGTCGCGGCCGAACTCTTCGGCGTGTCGATGGCGCTCGGGGCGTTCCTCGCCGGCCTGGTCGTCGGCCAGTCGGATCTGAGCCACCAGGCTGCGGCGGATGCATTGCCGTTCCGCGACGCGTTCGCGGTGCTCTTCTTCGTCTCGGTCGGGATGCTCTTCGATCCGGGCTTCGTGCTGCGCGAACCGGCACTCGTCGCGGTGGCGCTGTGCGTCATCCTGATCGCCAAGCCGTTGGCCGCGAGCGTGATCGTGCTGGTGCTCGGGCATCCGTTGCGCACGGCCCTCACGGTCGCGATCGGGCTGGCCCAGATCGGCGAGTTCTCGTTCATGCTCGGCGCGCTCGCCGTGGCGAAGGGGCTGCTGCCGGCGGCCGGACAGCAGGCCTTGCTCGCCGGTGCGATCGTGTCGATCACGCTCAACCCGCTGCTCTTTGCGCGCCTGCCCCAGATCGAAGCGCGGTTGCTGCGCTGGCCGTGGCTGGCGCGACGCGACGCCAAGAGCGCGGCCGCGCCCGGCCCGGATTCTGCGGGTATGACCGCGCCCGGCCACGTGCTGCTGATCGGGCACGGTCGCGTCGGCTCGATCCTGCGCAAGGTGCTCGCAGCGCGCGGCACTCCGCACGTCGTCGTCGAGCAGGACCGGCGCACCGTCGAACAGCTGCGCCGCGACGGCGCCGACGTGGTCTACGGCGACGCGGCGAACCCGGTCGTGCTCGAGCACGCCGGTCTCGCGCGGGCGCAGCTGGTGCTCTTCGCCGCCCCTGACGAGTTCGCGCTGCGGCAGGTCGTCGCGCAGGCGCAGGCGTCGGCGCCCGGACGGCCGATCGTGGCCCGGATCCATGGTGAAGCGGATCGGCACCGCGCGCCGCTGATCGCACAGGTCGACGCCGTGCACGGCGAGTCCGAGCTCGCGTTCGAGATGGTGCGCAGGATGCTCGGGCACCTCGGGATCAGCGCGATCGAGGCCCAGGCCGAGGTCGCGTCCCTGCGCCGCGTCGGCGGGCCGCGCTTCGCGCACGGCCCGACGCGCGTGGTCGAGCTCGCGATCCCCCCCGGCTCGCCGGCGGCCGGGAAGACCCTGGCCGAGCTCAAGCTCGGCGCGAGCGCGCTGGTGATGATCGTGCAGAGGGCCGGCGAACTCGTGGTGCCGACGGGGGCCACGGCCCTGCGCGCCGGCGATCAGCTGTTCGCGCTGGCCGACGCCGAAGGTCGCAGCCAGCTCGAAGCCCTGCTCGGCTGCCGCGCGGCCGTCTGACCCACGCGGCCGCAGCGACTCGCCGCCGAGACATGCGTGGCGCCGCCGGAGGACAACCGGCCGCCGCTTCAGTCGACGATCGGCTCCTCGTAGACGAGCGCCAGGTCGGTGCAGGCGTTCCAGAGCATGACCATCGCCTGGCGCACGTTCATCAGCGCGCTCGGTGGCAGGTCGGTGCGGGCAGAGAGGGCCTTCAGGCGCGCGTAGAGCGCGAGCAACTCCGTTTCGTCGGCGGTCAGTGGACGGCCCAGGAGGTCCTTCGGCTCGGGGTGGGTGCTCATCGGCTGATCCCGCGCAGGTCTTGCAGGCGCTTGGCCTTGAGTTCGAAACGCGGCAGCTCGCCGGACGCGGCCTGCTCGACCTGGAAGCGCAGCCCTTCGTGCGCGGCCGCGAGATCCTTGTCGAGTGCCTTGTGGATGCGCGGCCACTGGTCGGCGGCCGCGACCTTGAGCTCGACCTTGACCGTGATCTCGTCGCGGATCCCGTCATGGCGGGTCAGGATGATCTGGAACTCCTCGACCTCGGGGTGTTCGCGCACGATGGCCTCGACGGCGCGCGGGTAGACGTTCGTGCCCCGGATCAGCTTCATGTCGTCGACCCGGCCCAGGATCCCGCCGGCATAGATGTCGCCCGTGCGGCCGCACTCGCAGCGCGAGTGCGGCACCTTCTCCACCAGGTCCTTCGTGCGGTAGCGCAGCAGCGGGATGAAGCCCCGCCCGAACGAGGTCACGACCCGCTCGCCCTTCTCGCCGTAGCCGACCGGCTCGTGGGTCTCGGGGTGCATGACCTCCTCGATGAAATGGTCCTCGATGATGTGCGTGCCGCCAGGCTGGTGTTCGCACTCGAAGATCATGATCGTGCCGATCTCGGTCATGTCGGCAGTGTCCCCGCACTTCGCGCCCCACATGTCCTCGATCAGCTTCTTGGTCGCGGGGATCGAGCCGGCGGGTTCGCCGGAGACGATCACGCGCCGCACCTTGCCTTCGCGCGGCAGGTCGATGCCGAGCTGCTGCGCGGCCTGCGCCATGCGCAACGCGTAGGTGGGTGTCGCGCAGACGACGGTCGCGCCCATCTCGACGATCTGCTTGACGCGGTTCTCGGTCGTCATGTTGCCCGAGGGCAGCACGAGGCAGCCCATCTTCTCGCAGCAGTAGTGTGCGCCCCAGAAGCCGATGAACGAACCGTAGCTGAACGCGAAGAACACCGTGTCGTGCGGGCGGATGCCGAAGCCCCAGAACCCGTAGCACCACATCTCCGCGATCCACGACCAGTCCTTGCGCGAGTCGAGCACGCGCAGCGGCTGCCGGCCGCTCGTGCCCGAGGTCAGGTGATAGCGGATCGCCTCCTCGCGCGGCCGCGTGATCAGGTCGCCGAAGAGCGGTTTCTCCGCCTGGCACTGCATCCATTCCTCGCGGGTCATGAACGGCAGGCGCCGGATGTCGTCC
>CAZSKV010000242.1:0-4391 GCA_964607495.1 uncultured candidatus Brocadiaceae bacterium | reverse complement strand
CCGTTACGCAGGCTCCTATGCTCTGCGCTCCCATGCGCTGCATCGCCCTGCTCGTGTTCGCCGGGATCCTCACGGCCCAGGACCCGGCCAAGGTGCTCGTGATCTACAACGCGAACTTCCCCGGCTCCCGGGAGGTGGCCGAGTTCTACGCGCAGCGCCGGGCGGTACCGGCGGCGAACCTGCTGGCCTGCAACTGCTCGACCGGCGCGGCGATCGACTACGCCGGCCTCGCCGGATGGACCGCGTTCTGGGACGAGGTGCGGACGCCGATCGTCGCGAAGCTGGCCCAGCTCGGCGAGACCAGCATCGACGTGCTGCTCTTCTGTCACGGCATGCCCTACCAGCTCTCGCTGCCGGCAGCGAATGGCGGCATCCGCGCGCTCGACGAGTGCATGAAGACGCCGTTCACGATCGGCGACCGCACCACGCCGAACCCGAACTCGGGCCTGAACCCGTACTACGAGCCGTCCCCATCGCTGCCCCCCGACCTCGGCCGCTTCGACCACGGCTACAAGTACGCGAACAAGAACCTGTGGCTGATCGCGCGGCTCGACGGCGCCACGCCCGGCGCGAGCAAGGATCTGGTGGAGGGCGCCCTCTATGGCGAGCGCTACCTGGCGCCGATCCCGGGCTACTACCGCGGCAAGGGCTACGTCGACTCGCGCTTCAAGAGCTACACCGACTCCGAGCTCAAGGCCGGGTACCCGTTCTCGTACCAGAGCTACGCGGCGGCCGACGCGGCCATGGCCTTCGGCAAGTTCTTCGTCGCCGCGTCCGGTTACGAGCTGAAGTGGGAGAACACCGCGCTCGACGCCGAGATCGGCGAGGCGGGCGCGCTCTTCCACGACAGCACCCCGGCGCAGACCGCCCCCGACGCGCTCTGGTACGGCGGTTGGTACAACTACGCGAAGTACCAGGACGTGTGGACCTGGCTGCCGGGCTCCTGCGCGTGTGACGTGGATTCGAACTCGCTGCAGGGGATCCGCAACCCCGCGACCGTCTCGTTCCTGACCAAGGCCTTCGCACGCGGCCTTTCCTGCGGCACCGGCTGCATCGCCGAGCCGTACCTGAACGGCCACCCTCAGCCGGAGAAGCTGCTGTACTTCCTGCTCAACGGCTACACCTTCGCCGAGGCGGCCTCGCTCGCGAATCCGACCTTCGCCTGGGTCAACCTCGTGGTCGGGGATCCCCTCTACGCGCCGGCGCGCGCCGGCAGGACCCCGGGTCTCGACACCACGCCCCCGCCGTCGCCGCAGCTCGTGGTGACCGGCACCGGCGACACGGTGCGCACGGTGAGCGCGAGCTTCGACACCAGGGGCCGCGAACCAGATCTCGCGACCGCGGTGGTCGACTACGGCCCGACGCCGGCCTACGGCCAGACCACCGGCTCGGGCGGCATCCACCGCACGCAGCACGACCTGCCCCTGCCCGGGCTGAGCGCCGGGCAGCTCTATCACTTCCGCGTGTCGCTGCGCGACCCGGTCGGCAACCGCGTGCAGAGCCCGGATGCGGTGCTCTACACGCGCGCGTTCGCGCCGCACCTGGCGGGCACCGATCCCAAGACCCAGACCGCCGTGCCGCCGGCCGCAGCGTTCGTCGAGCTCAGTGTCGGCCACAAGGACACGATCGGCGCCCTGAGCGGCGTGCAGGTGCTGCTCAGCGCGGCGCACCTGAACCTGCACGACGTCGAGGTCACGGGCGCCGTGCTCGCGCTGCTGACCGGCTACGTGCTGAGCCCCGCCGGCGACCTGCTGAGCTTGCGCATCGCCGTTCCGACGTCGCTGCCGCCAGGCACCTACGTGCTCAAGCTCAGGGTGTCCGCACCCGGGGTGACGCCGGCCCAGGATCAGGCTGCGATCATCGTGCCCTGACGCCGCAGGTGGCCGCGCAGGACCGCGCGCAGGCAGAGAGCGATCCCCTCGCCCACCGCGATCGCGACCGGCACCGCGGCCAGCATCGCATCACCGTGCCCGGCGCGGGCGTGCTGGCCGACCAGCAGCGCGCCGAAGATCAGCAATACGGCTTCGCTGCCCACGCGCTGGCCACGCGTCAGCCTGCGGCCAGCCGCGCCCACCCACCGCAGCACGCCGAACGCCGCGAGCGCGAGCAGCGGCGCCCGCAGCAGCCAGTTCTGCGGCAGG
The DNA here is from genome assembly GCA_964607495.1 of uncultured candidatus Brocadiaceae bacterium. Lineage (GTDB taxonomy): Bacteria > Planctomycetota > UBA1135 > UBA1135 > UBA2386 > CAZSKV01. Next base: position 2,250 of record CAZSKV010000242.1, on the reverse strand, counting down.
ACGCCGACCGCGCTCGCGCTCGGCGCGAGGGCGCCGGTCCCAGGCTCGTAGCCGATCATGATCACGATCGCGCACAACCACAGCCACAAGAGCATGGCCGCGATCCACGGCAGCGTGCGCTGGCCGATCGCGCGGATCGGGATCAACGTCGCCGGGTGCCGGCGGAACACGCGCGGAAAGGCCACGATCAAGCCGAGGGTCTGCAGGCTCAGCAGCGCGGTCGGCAGCAGCGCGAGGATTCCCGCGCGGGGATGGAAGGCCGCGGCCAGGCCGCAGAGCAGACCCGCGGCACAGAAATGCGCGAGCCGCACCGACCAGCGCGTGAGTTCGGGCAGGCTGCGCAGCGGCCGCTCGACCGCCATCGCCGCGAGCAGCAGGGCCACCGCGAGCATGCTCGCGGCCGCGGCCGGCACCTCCGGCCGCAGCACGTACCCTTCGAGCGCGATCGGCGGCAGCGCCGCGAGCGTGCCCGCGGCGAGCAGCCCGACGAGGCGGCCGCGGCCAGGTGCCAGCGCCAGGTAGACGAACGCCGCGAGCAGGAAGTGCGTGAGCACGCCGACGAAGCGCGCCCTGGTCACGACCTCCTGTCGCCCCGGGCCGCCGCGCGCGAGGGCCTGCAGGGCCTCGTCCGGCGCGAGCGCCCAGAGCGTCAGCGGGAAGAAGTGCTTCCCCGGCAGCGAGCCGGGCAGGGCCCCTTCCGCCGGCGTGCGCGCGAGCACCGCGCGGATCCGCGCGAGCTCCTCCGCGCCCGGCTCGCGGTCCATCGCAGCCCCGGCCGCGAGCGCGGGGAGGAAGAGCACGAGCAGCGTGAACCCCAGCAGCGCGAGCCGCCGCGGCAGCCGGTGCGTCAGCGGCTGGCCACGCAATCGATCTCGACCCTCGCACCCTTGGGCAGGGCCGCGACCGCGACCGTCGCGCGCGCCGGCCTGGTCCCGGGGAAGCTGCGCGCGTAGACCTCGTTGACCGCGGCGAAGTCCTGCATGTCGACCAGGAAGATCGTGGTCTTCAGGACCTTGTCCGGGCCCGAGCCGGCGGCTTGCAGCACGGCGAGCAGGTTCTGCATCACCTGCTGCGTCTGTTCGGCCGCGGTCGTGCCCACGAGGTTGCCGGTGCGGGGATCGAGCGCGACCTGGCCCGAGCAGAACACGAGGTTGCCGTGGGCGATCGCCTGGCTGTAGGGGCCGATGGCCTTGGGGGCGGAGTCGGTGTGGATGGCTTGCAGGGTCATGGGAGGCGTTTCCGCGAGGGATCGGTGCGCGCAGGCGACGAGCCACGGCAGCACGAGGATCAGGAATCGGTTCATGGCGCTCCGGCGCGCTCAGCCGCTGCGGCTGCTCTTGGCCGCGAGTTCAGCCAGCCGGGCGCGCAGGCGCTGCTCGACCAGGGGCGGCAGGAACTTGCTGACGTCGCCGCCATGGCGCACGACGTCCTTGATCAAGGAGGACGAGACGTAGGAGTACTGCAGGCTCGGCATCACGAACACGGTTTCGACGCCACTGTGCAGGTGCCGGTTGGTCAAGGCCATCTGGTACTCGTACTCGAAGTCCGCGACCGTGCGCAGGCCACGCAGGATCGCCGCGTAACCCTGGGTCCGGCAGAACTCGACGATCAGCCCGCGGAACGCGGTCACCTGCACGCGCGGGGTCTGGGGCAGCACCTGCCGCAGGAGGTCCAGCCGCTCGTCGAGCGAGAACACCGGCTGCTTGCTGATGTTCTCGGAGACCGCGACCGTGATCGATTCGAAGAGGTGCAGCGAGCGCTCGACCAGATCGAGGTGGCCCTTGGTCACCGGATCGAAGCTGCCCGGGTAGACGGCGGAAACCATGGCTGCAGCGTAACGGCTGACGTGCCGGGGGCACTGGGCCTGTGCAACATGCTCGTGACCAAGGCTCTGCCATGCTCCCTCCACGTCGCCTCAAGCGCCGCCTGCATCGGGGCGCTCGCGGCGCGCGGCTGTGGGCTGCTCGGGCTGGCCGGCGTCTGCCTGCTGGCCCTGCTGCTCGGCCGCCGGCACCGCGCGGTGTGGATCGCCGTACCGGCCAGCCTCGGCGCGCTCGGGATCCCTGCCGGTCCGGCCACCTGGCCCGAGGCCGGGCCCGTGCTCGCCTGCGGGCGGGTCGTCGCCGCACAAGGCGCCGAGTACGGCGGCACCTGGCTCGTCCTCGCGCAGGAGGATGCGCCCTGGCGCACCTGCCGGCTGCTGGTGGCCGGCACCTGCCTCGCCCGCCCGGCGGACTTCGTGCAGGCCAC
>CAZSKV010000241.1:0-1785 GCA_964607495.1 uncultured candidatus Brocadiaceae bacterium | reverse complement strand
GGCCTGGCCGACCGCCACCTGCGCTGGCCGGACCGCGCGCTGGCGGTCGTGCGCCGCGAGCTGCCGCCGCTGCTGGCCGTCGGCATCCCGGTCGTGTTCCTGGTCGCGATGATCGAGACGCACGGGATCGAGGCCAGGCGCGACGCGATCCTGCGGCTGGTCTTCTGCCTCGGGATCCTCGCGCTCGCGCGTTGCCTGTTCCGGGTGCTCCGCCGGCGCGGGGGCGCGCTCGATGAGTACCTCGCGCGGCCGACCTCGGCCTGGCTCGCACGCTTGCACTGGCCCTGGTTCGGGCTCGCGTTGCTGTCCCCGCTCTCGCTGCTCGGACTCGCCTTGTTCGGCTGGTTCAGCACGGCCGTGCAGTTGTCGCGGCGGCTGCAACAGAGCGTTTGGCTGCTGCTCGTGCTCGTGCTCGCGCACGCGCTGGTCGTGCGTTGGTTGGTCCTCGCGCAACGGCGCCTGGCGATGGTCCAGCTCAAGCAGCAACTCGCGGCCGAGCTGGCGAAGAGCGCCGATGCCGGCCAACCGGCGCCCGTGCCGGTCGAGACGCTGCCGGATCTGTCCGCGATCAGCGCCCAGTCGCAGCAGTTCATGCGCGCCGTAGGCATGTTCGCGGCGCTGGTCGGCCTGTGGTGGATCTGGGTCGACGTGCTGCCAGCCCTCGGCGTCCTGCGTCAGGTCAGCCTCTGGGGCGAGGTCACGCTCGCGGGCCTCGTGCTCGCGGTGGTCGTCGGCGCGCTGACGCTGGCGGCGATGCGCAACGTGCCCGCGTTCCTCGAGATCACCTTGTTGCAGAAGTTGCCGGTGCAGGGTGGCGAGCGGTACGCGATCACCACAGTCTTCCGCTACGTGATCACGATCGCCGGCCTGCTGACGGCCTTCGGCCTGATCGGCATCGGCTGGGCCCAGGTGCAGTGGCTGGCGGCGGCTGCGTCGCTGGGGTTGGGATTCGGCCTGCAGGAGATCTTCGCGAACTTCGTGAGCGGCCTGATCCTGCTCTTCGAGCGCCCGATCCGCGTCGGCGACATCGTGACTGTCGGCGACGTCGAGGGCACGGTCACCCGCATCCGGATGCGCGCCACGACGATCGTCGACGGGGACCGGCGCGAGCTCATCGTGCCGAACCGCGACCTGATCACCGGCAGGGTGTTCAACTGGACGCTGACCGACCCGCGTTCGCGCGTGCGGGTCGTGGTCGGTGTCGCCTACGGCACCGAGATCGAACTCGTGCGCCGGCTGCTGCTGCAGGCTGCGCACGAGCACCCGCTGGTGATCGACTCCCCGAAGCCGGATGTGGTCCTGCGGGGCTTCGGCGAGAGCGCGCTCGAGTTCCACCTGCTGGCCTACGTCGCGCGGCGCGATCTGACCGCGCAGGTCCACTCGGAGCTCAACTGCGCGATCGACGCCGCGTTCCGCAAGGCCGGGATCGTGATCCCGTTCCCGCAGCGGGAGCTGCACGTGCATGCGGCCCCGGGCACCACGGCGCCGCGCCCCCTGCCCGGCCCCCTTGCCGAGGCCAGGGCTCAGCGCCCGGGAGGGTGACTGCACGCGGCCAGCCTCCTGGTATATTCGCCGGCGTCTGCTCCTCCCCGATCCTTGTGCCGAAGGCAGGTTCCTCGCATGAGCAAGTTCTTGTCCGCGTCAGTGGCCAGCGCCTGGCTGGTCGCGATCTCCGTATTCACCGCGCCCGCTGGCGCGGCGCCGCAGTGATGCGGCGGCAGCGCGGCGCCCAGTTGGGCGCCAACTGACGTCGGCGTCCCGAACGGTGGCGGTGGCGGTGGTGGA
>CAZSKV010000240.1:0-4471 GCA_964607495.1 uncultured candidatus Brocadiaceae bacterium | reverse complement strand
GTGCACGCCGACCACGAGCTCCCCGAGGACCTTCGTGTCGGCCGGGATCGACGCACTCTCGAGCACGAGCCTGCGGTCCTGGCGCTCGAGCACGCCGCCGGGTCGGCTCGTGCTCGCGGCCTGCAGTGCGCGTTCTACCTCCTCGAAGGCGAGGCCGTGCGCGTGCAACGCCTCGACATCGGGCTCGACGAGGATGCGGCGCGGTGCGCCGCCGACCACCTGCGTGCGCCCGACGTCCGGCGCGGTCTGCACGCGGCGTTCGAGCTCTTCGGCGCAGCGACGCAGCACCGTGTCGGGCAGGGTCTCCGACCAGAGCGTCAGGCAGAGGATCGGGACGTCGTCCACGTCGACCGGCCGCACGATCCAGCGCGTGACCTGCGGCGGGATCTCCGCGGCGTGCATCTGCAGCTTCGTGTGCAGCTTCACGAGACTCTGCTCGCGGTCCTCGCCGACGAAGAAGCGCACGCTGACGATCGCCTGGTGCGCGCGGCTCGCCGAATAGACGTACTCGACGCCGTCGATCTGCATCAGCAGCTTCTCGAGCCGCGTCGCGACCAGGCGCTCGACTTCGGCCGCACTCGCCCCAGGCACGTCGACGAGCACGTCGGCGATCGGCACGACGATCTGCGGCTCTTCCTCGCGCGGCGTGACCCAGAGCGCGAACGCGCCGGCCGCCATGGCCAGCAGCAGGAGCAACGGGCTCAGGTGCCCGGTCACGAACGCCTCGACGATGCGCGCGGTCAGCGGTTTGTCCGTGCTGCTCATGGCTCGATCAGGATCGTCTCGCCGGCAGCAAGGCCCGAGAGGATCTCGACCTCGTCGCCGCGCGCCGCGCCGACCACGACGAAGCGACGCAGCAGTCCGCCGTCGGGCAGCACGACCTGCACGAGATCGATCTGGCCGATCGCGCGCACCGCGGTCGCCGGCACGAGGATCGCCTTGCGCGTGCCGAGCGGCACGACCAGTTTGCCGAACATGCCGCTGTAGATGCCGTCAGGGCAGGGGCCGGTGACCTTGACGTCGAAGCTGCGGCTGCCCCCCTCGCTGCGTGGCACGATCTGCGCGAGCTGGCCGTGGCAACGCAGCGCGAGGGCATCGATCACGACCTCGACCTCCTGGCCGATCCGCAGCGCGCGCGCGAGCTGCTCGCGCACGCTGGCGACGAGCTGCATCCGCGTCGGGTCGTAGAGCACCATCAGCAGCTGTCCGGGCGTGACCGTGTCGCCGCGGTCGACGAGTTTGTCGACGACGATGCCAGCGAAGGGCGCGGTGATGCGCGTGTAGGCGAGCTCGGTCTCGGCCGCGCGCACGGCCTGCTTGCTGCGGTCGGCCTCCGCCTCGGCCTGGGTCGCGCGCGAGCGTTCGCGGTCGAGCTGGTCGGGCGCCGCGATCTTCTGTTCGAAGAGCGCCTGGATGCGCTCGAGGTCGCGCTTCGCCTGGGCCAGCACCTCCTCGGCCGACTTGGCCTGGGCACGCGCGACACCCAACCGCGCGATGAGGTCGGCGTCGTCGAGCTCGACCAGGAGCGCGCCGGCCTGGACCGGCTGTCCGGCCTTCTCGACATGCAGCGCGCGGACGCGGCCGAGGATGCGCGCGGCGATCCTGGCCTCCTGCACCGCCTGGATCGTGCCGACCGCCTCCTCGACGACCGGCAGCTCGCGGGTCGCGACCTGCAGGCGCTTGGCGGCCGGCGCCGCACGCAGCACGCCGGCTGGCGGCCCCGGCGGGGTCTTGGGCGTGAAGACCCCCGAGAGCCAGAGCACGAGGAACACGGTCAGCCCGAGCACGCCAGCGGTCGTCGCGGCTCGAGGCAGCCAGGGTGGGAGTCGCATGGCGGTTGGGGATCATCCCCCCCAACCACCTTCAGAGGCTCACAATTGCACGCGGGCCAGCAGGCGCCCTTCGAGCTGCGTGATCCGGTTCGGGACCGGGCCGCTGACCAGGTGCGTCAGCAGCTCACGGTCCTGCGGTTCGGGAAACACGAGGGGATAACCCGAAGCCAGCAGCGAGGCGTTCATCGCCACGAACGCCATCACGAGGTTGAAATCCGGGAACGGGGCAATGCGCGCGAAGCGCCACAGGATCCGGAACGCCTTGCGCACCGGATGCAGCCGGTCGAACAGCGCTGGCAGATCGCGGAACCGATGGTCGGGATGGAAGGTGTCGAGCAGCGAGCGGACCTCGTCGGGCGCCGGGTACTGCACGTAGAGGATCGCGTCCCACGGCACATCGCGGCGCACGTCGTTGTTGCGGAAGCGCGGGATGTCGCGCACGAGCACGCGGAACAGGTCGGCCAGGCACCAGCCGTCGGGCTGCACGCCGCGCAGGCCGCGTTCCCGGATCAGGCCGAGCACGCCCTTGGCACCGGTGATCAGGTTGTGCTCCTGATGGTCGGGCAGGTGGCGGGACGGACGGGCGCTGAGCACATCGAGGATGTCGCGGGTGTCGAGCTTGAGGCCACGCAGGCCGAGCACGCCCCGGATCCACTCCGCGTCGTTGCCCTGCGGCAGACCCAGCAGGTCCGCACCCTGCTCGAGGGCGCCGGGCAGATCGAGGTCGGCCGAGCGCGCGGCCAGGCGCGTGGCGATCGCCACGTCCAGGCGTTCGAGGGTGTTCGGACGCGCTGCTTCGCCGCTCTCGGTCATGGGACTGCGGCTATTTCGGCATAATCACCGGCCACTCTTCGCCCACGATCGCCACGTGAGCCCCACCCCACCCCCCGTCGTGCGCCCACGCCGGCGCAGCCTGCTCTTCCGCATCGTGCGCGGCGGGTTCGTGCTCGCGGCCCTGGCCGTCGTGTTCCTGCTCACCGTGCCGCTGCTGCTGTCCGGCGGCTACGCCCGCGAGCAGCTCGCGGCGGGTCTGTCCGAGGCGCTCGGGATGCCGGTCCGGATCGGCGACCACTCGCTCACCTGGTCGGGTTTCACGGTGGGCAGCCTGGAGATCGGCTCGCCGACGGCGGCCAGTCCCGAACGGCCGCACCTGCGCGTGCGCGAGGCGAGTGGACACTTCTCCTGGATGGGCCTGGCCAGGGGGCGCGGGCTCGTGACCGCACGCATCACCGGGATCGAGGCCCGCGTGAACCTGCCGGCGAGCGCGCCGGCGTCACGGCGCGACCATCCAGGTCCGTGGCGTCCCGGGCCGGACGATGCCTCCGCGGTGGGCAAGATGCTGCGCCGTCTGCGCCTCGACTTCGAGCTCGAGGACGCGACGCTCCGGATCGAGCGCGCGCGAGAGGGCCGCGTCGACACGGTGCGGATCGCGCAGGCGTCGCTGCGCAAGCCCCTGCAGGCGACGACGCTCGACATCCGGGCCAGCGGCGAGGGCCTGACCCTGGCCGGGACGCTCGACGCAACGCTGCAGGAGGCGGCGCACTTCGACCTGCGCGCCAGCGGATTCGACCTCGCGCGCTGGCTGCCGGGCTGTGCCGGGGCGCTCGACGGCACGCTGCAAGGCGAGTTCGACTTCGCGCGCGGCGCACTGCGCGGGAGCGGACAGGTCCGGCTCGACGACTTCGAGTACGCGGGCCGCCGCTTGCAGGGCTTCGTCGGCGACCTGAGCATGGCCGACGGCAACCTGACACTGCGCAGCGCTGCTGGCTCCGCGGCGCGGCTCGACGGCGGCCCGATCTCGCTCGAGGGGAAGGTCGCGCTCGACGCTGCGCGGCAGATGCCGGCCGAAGTGCACTTCGTCTGGCAGGAAGGTCAGGTCGCGGCGGCAGCGATCCCGGTGCTGCAGTACTTCCTGCCGGCACTGGCAGGACTCGGCGGGGGGGGAGCGGTGGACTTCGCGAGCAAGGCTGCTGCGGAGTTCCGCTTCGCCGGGCCCGCGCTGCCGCGCGAGGGACAGACCTGGCTCGCGAACCTCGAGGCCTGGGAGGGTGGCGGGGAACTCATGCTGCGCGACGGCGCCTTCACGCCGAGTCCGGCCCTCACCGGGCTGCTGCACGCGGCCGGACTCGACCGGCGTCTCGAGTTCCGCAGCTTCGGCGGCCGGTTCCAGCTCGCCAAGGGCCAGCTCGAGACCACGCTCGTGCGCCTGGACAGCAAGGCCAAACCGCTCGGCTTCCGCGGCCGGACCAGCCTCGCGGGCGGGATCGATTACGTGGTCGACGTCACTTCCCTGCTCGAGGGTCATCGCGACGGCGAGCGCGTGCGCAAGGCCCTCGGCAATCAGCCGCTCGAAGCGCGCCTGACCGGCACACTGCAGGCGCCGCGGCTCGCGCTCCCGGACCTGACGAGCATGCTGCTGCAGAGCGAGCTGCCGCGGTTGCTCGAAGAACTCCTGCGCCGCAAGAAGAAGAACTAGGAGTCTGCGTCACGGGACTCGGTCGCGCGGAACGCGCGTCTCTTCGCCCATCTTCGCGCGACCGAATCTATGCAACTCATCCAGAGTTGCCGCCGATTCGGCCGCTCGAACCTGGACAAACATCCGCGCATTGCGCGCGGCGCATCCCGTGACGCAGACTCCT
>CAZSKV010000239.1:0-3958 GCA_964607495.1 uncultured candidatus Brocadiaceae bacterium | reverse complement strand
GCGCCGCGCCCCCTTGCCGAAGGTGCGTGCGCGCACGGAGCGCCCGGCAACCGAAGTCCCCAACTCGACCCACTGACCCTGGAGCCGGGTCGCGGACTCGATCTTGCGCGGCACGGAGGCGACGGCGGGCGCCGTGGCCGGCTCGGGCAGGGTTCGCGGGTTGCCGAGCACACAGCCCGCGGCGCCGAGGAACAGGAAGACAGCCAGAGTACGGAGAAGGGAGCCTGCCACGTCAGTCGGGCCCGATCCTACCTGCCTCACCGCACCAGGCGCACCACCATCGGGTAGTCGTAGACGACCGCGTCCCCGGCTTTGATGCCGGCCACGATCGTGAAGACGATCTGGGCCAGGCCGATCATGATCAGCAGCGGCACCCCGATGCAGACGAAGCAGAGCGGGATGCAGAGGATCGCGGCGAGCAGGCAGTTCAGGTTGAAGTTCAGCGCCGCCAGCGTGTTCGCACGCACGAAGGGGTGCAGGTCCTGCTTCGCCAGATGGACGACCCATGGTCCCAGCACGTGCCCGAACGGGACCACGTAGCCGGACAGGGAGGACAGGTGGGCGACCATCCCCCAGGTGCGGGCGTCGGCGTCCACGGGTTCGGGAGTGGGGTTCTCGTTCATGGTCATCCTGGCGGGCTGGAACCAGCCTTCTGCTGCGGCCAACACTCTATGCTCTGGCTCCATGCGCAGTTCGATCGCTGGAATTTGCATCCTCTTCCTCGCCATCCCCGCGGCCGCACAGCACGACATCGAACTGCAGCAGGCGTTCGAGGTCTGGCAGGGCAAGTGGAAGGCCTACACCGACGCGGCGATGCAGGCGCGCCAGGCCGGACAAGTGCAGAAGGGCGCCCTGCTCCCCGAGAGCGTGCTGGCCGCCGAGCGCGCCGCCAACGCCGTACGTGACGGCATCGTCACCCGCTTCGGCAAGCTCGAGGACCTGACGGCCCAATCCCACCTGCTGCTCGCGCGCATCCACGAAGCGAGCCGCGACTATGCGAGCGCCGTGCAGGCCTATGCCACCAGCCTCGCGAAGGGTGATCCCGCAAACCCGAGCCTGGAGACACTCGGCTCGCTCTGCATCGCCGCGATGAACAGCAAGGACGACAAGGTCGCCGCCAGCTGGATGCGCAAGCTGATCGCCGAAGAGGACCGGCGCGACTCCGGGGGCCGCCGCAATCTCGCGGTGCGGACGAGCTACTACCCGCGCACCCTGATCGCGCTCGACGATTGGGAGGGGCTCGCGCAACACCTCGGCCAGCTCGCCGCGGACACGGCCCAACCCTGCAAGACGGCCGCCAAGACCTTCGGCATCGTGCTGCAGCTGCACCGCGGCGACGTCGCGGCCGCGGAGAAGCAGCTCGCGGTGATCCGCGCCGAACCAGCGCAGTACCCGGAACACCAGGCTTGGGCCGTGATGGCCCAGCTCGCCCTGTGCGTGCACGCCGGCAAGTCCGGCGAAGGTGCGCAGAAGGTGCACGACTTCCTGGCCGAGCCCGCGCCCAAGGACGGCTCCGCGATCGACAAGAACTACCGGCGCTACCTGCAGGCGGTCGCACCGTTCCTCGGCAAACCAGCGCCCGCCCTGCGCACCGACCACTGCGTGGGTGGCGGACTGAAGGGAGCGGACGTGCTCCCGGGGCTCGCCGGCAAGGTCGTCGTGCTCGACTTCTGGCAACCCTGGTGCGAACCCTGCCGCAAGGCGATGCCGGAGATGGTCGCGGCGCAGAAGCAGTACGCGGACAGGGTGCAGGTGCTCGGCGTCTGCAAGGTCGAGAACTACGGCTACGACGTGTCCGAGAAGAAGGCCGTGCGACCGATCGCCCCCACGGACTACCCGGCCCACGTGGCCGACTTCCGCGCCGACATGGCGCTGACCTACCCGCTGTTGATCAGTGACACCGAGGCCAACTCGAAGAGCTACGGGATCGCGGGCGTGCCGACGCTCGTGATCGTGGATCGCGAGGGCGTCGTGCGTTACATGTCGTGCGGGGCTGGTGAGCCTGGGTTGTTCCGCCTCGCACTCGCAGGCGTGGTCGGCCGCCCATGACGGATACTGGTCCCTCCCCGCACCCCGCAGACCCCCGGAGACCCACTTGGCCAGGAAGCCAGCCCATCGCCGCGTTCGGATCGAGAAGGACCTGCTGGGCGAGAAAGCCGTCCCCGCGGCTGCCTACTTCGGCGTGCAGACAGCGCGTGCGCTCGAGAACTTCGCGATCTCCGGCGTCGCGCTCTGCCACTACCCGGACTTCATCCGCGCGCTGGCGATGGTCAAGCTCGCGGCAGCCCGCGCCAATCGCGAGGTCGGCGAGCTGCCGGCGCGCGTGCTACGCGGCATCGAGATGGCCTGCCGCGAGCTGATCGCCGGCAAGCTGCACGAGCAGTTCCAGCTCGACGTGTTCCAGGGCGGCGCCGGCACCTCGACCAACATGAACGCCAACGAGGTGATCGCCAACCGCGCGCTCGAGCTAATGGGGCACGCGAAGGGCGATTACGCGCACTGCGATCCGCACGACCATGTGAACCTCGCGCAGAGCACGAACGACTTCTATCCCTCGGCCCTGCACGTCGCGATGATCCTGTCGAACGACCGGCTGATCGCCGAGATGCGGCGCCTGGTCGCCGCGTTCCGCCGCAAGGGCCGGCAGTTCGCGCGGGTGCTCAAGATGGGCCGCACGCAGCTGCAGGACGCGGTGCCGATGACCCTCGGGCAGGAGTTCGACGCCTGGGCCGCGAGCCTCGAGGGCGAAGTCGCCGCCCTGCAGACGGTCGAACGCGCGCTCTGCGAGGTCAACATGGGCGGCACGGCGATCGGCACCGGACTCAACGCCCCGCGCGGCTTCTCGCGGGCCTGCACGCGCCACCTGGCCCGCATCACGCGCAAGCCGATCCATCTCGCGGCCGACCTGATCGAAGCGACGCAGGACACGCAGGCTTACGTGCTCTACGCCTCGGTGCTCAAGTCCCTGGCCATCAAGCTCAGCAAGACTTGCAGCGACCTGCGTCTGCTCGCCTCGGGACCGCGCGCGGGCCTGCACGAGCTCCGCCTGCCACCCAAGCAGCCGGGATCCTCGATCATGCCGGGCAAGGTCAACCCGGTGATCCCCGAGGTCGTCAACCAGGTGTGCTACCGGGTCATCGGCAACGACCTGACCGTGACGCTCGCAGCCGAGGCCGGCCAATTGCAGTTGAACGTCATGGAGCCGGTGATCGCTGCTTGCATCTTCGAGAGCCAGCTGCTGTTCGTGAACGCGGCCAGGACGCTGCGCGTCCACTGCATCGACGGCATCGAGGCCGACGTGGTCGCCTGCCGCAACTTCGTCGAGCGCAGCATCGGCGTCGTGACGGCGCTGAATCCGCACATCGGCTACGAGAAGTCGACCGAGCTGGCCGGCGAAGCCATGCGCACCGGCAAGGGCATCGTCGAACTCGTGCGCGCACACGGCCTGTTGAGCGAGCAACAGATCCAGGCCTATCTCGATCCCAGGGCGATGGTCGGCGGCTCGCGGCGCAAGCGCGCGCGGGAGCCGGCGCGACGGCGCTGAGCGCGGCCCGCTATGCGGGATCCGTGGCCCGCAGCCTGTTGAACAGCGTCCGCACGCCGATGCCGAGCACCGATGCCGCCCTGGTACGGTTGCCGCCACAGCGCGTGAGCGTGGCCTGGATCACGCGTTCCTCGATCTCGGCCAGCGGCCGTCCGACCAGCGAGTGCACCGGGTCGCCAGCAGGCCTGGGGATCTCGCTGGCCGGCTGCAGCCAGGGCACGAGCAGATCGGCGTCGATCGTCTGCCGGTCGCAGAGCAGGCACGCACGCTGGATCACGTTCTGCAGTTCGCGGACGTTGCCCGGCCAGGGGTGGCCGACGAGCACGGGCTCGGCCGAGGCGTCGAGCCGGAACCCCTTGGCCAGGAAGTGCCTGGCGAGTGGCAGGATCTCCTCGCGCCGCTCGCGGAGCGGCG
>CAZSKV010000238.1:0-3181 GCA_964607495.1 uncultured candidatus Brocadiaceae bacterium | reverse complement strand
GAACCCGGCGTAGGTCGAGTTCCAGCACGCACGGTAGGGCTCCAGGTAGATCGCCTGCACCTCGCGCTTGAACGGCATCAGTCCGATCACCGCCAGGGCGATGGCGCCGATCGCCTTGAACAGGCGCCCGCGCAGCTCTTCGAGGTGCTCCCCGAAGGACATCCGCGGCAGGTCCTCGGCCGCCACCTGGGTGGTCATACGGCGCGAACTCTAGGCGAGTCCGCAGCGGGAATCACCGGCATGGAGCACGGTCCCGGGAAACGCGCGAGCCCCGCAGATCGACACCTGCGGGGCTCGCGCGGTCAGCAACCAGGGGTCACTCGGAGAGCTTCAGGAAATCGCGGACCTTGTGCAGCGGCGCGATCTCGACGCCGAGGAACTGCGCGTCCTTGTATTCCTTCGTCTCGATGACCGGCATGAAGCCATCGGCCGCCTCGTTCAGCGAGTCGCCGCCGACGATCACGAGATCGACACCGGGGCCGACCTGCTCGACCACCTTGTTGCCGAGGTTCTCGAGCAGCAGCTTCACGGTCGGCTTGGTCAGCGGGTAGCTGTAGCGGCCGATCAGCACGACCGTGCGGCGCACGTTCGGGCTGTAGAGGTCGTTGCTGATCTGGTCGCCCTTGACGACCGGATCGAAGGGGTCCTTCACGCCCGAGATCTTGACCTCGGCGCGATCCTGGTCGAGACGCACGACCTCGGCGTAGGCCTTGACGTCGGTCTTGCCGCGCGAGCTCACGCGGAACGTGGTCCCGACGGGCAGCATGTCCTTGCGGCCGAGATTGATGTAGGCGGCATGGATGGTCGGCGAGGACGAGATCACCTCGCCGTCGGCGGCCTGCGGCGGGTTGACGAGCTTCTGCTTGTCAGCCTGGGCACTGATCCTGGCCGACAGCAGGTTGGCTTCCTTCGTGAACTTCAGGTTGTCGCCGGCGTGCGCCTGCTTCTCGGCCTCGAGGTTCTTGTCGGCATCGGCCTTCTGCGCGCGCATGCTGTTGATCAGGTCGTCGCGGTTCTTCATGCCCGCGTCCCAGGTGTTGCGGAACTCCGTCTGCTGGGTGTTCAGCTTCGCGACGTCCGAGCTGCGGGCCGCAGTCGCCTCGCTGACCGACTTCTCGAGCGCCGCGCGATCCGCGAGCAGCTTGCTGCGCTCGAGTTCGAGGTCGGCGGCCTTGCGCTGGTTCGCGTCGTTCGTGGCCTTCGCGGCGTTCAGGATGTCCGTCAGGCCCTTCATGCTCTCGGGCACCTGCAGATCCTTGCCGAACGCGGCCAGGACCGTCGCGATCTTCGCCGGCACCGGCACGTTCTTCAGCGGCTCCTCGGCCATGCCGGCTTCCTCGGCGATCTGCTTGTAGTCCTTGCCTTCACGACCCTTGTAGTCGCCGCTCTCACCGACGATCCCGACCAGGTCCTTGAGCAGATCGTCGCGCAGGATCACCTGGTACCTGGCCTTGCTCGCCTCCACATTGGCCAACTTGATCTGCTCGTTCAGGGAGTTGTTCTCCGACATCTGGGAGTACGCGAAGAACAGCGCGCCCAGGAAGAGCACGAGCATGATCAGGAAGAACATGATGTTGACGTGGGCAACGCCACGCTCGCGGATGCGCATTGGACGAAAGCTCCTGAAACCGTTGGTTGGCGACTTGGCTCGGGGGATATGCCGGGGCAGGGCGGCCTGGCCACGACTTTGGGACTCGCAATCCCTGACCGGCTATCGGTTTCCGACGTGCATCCGAGGGCTTGGAGGCGTGCCGAAGAGCCGAAGGCGAAGTGGGGATTCTAGGTAGGCCAGCGCGACAGGGTCAAGCAGGCACCTGACACTGATCTTGCGGGCCATTCGAGTCTACCCCACGATCCGGCGCCCTGTCGAACCGCTGCCGATGGACACGAGCCCGAACCAGAGACCCCAGGCAGCCCCCCGCCCCGGTCGCGCCATTGCCGTCGGTCTGCTGGGTGGGATCGCCTCCGGCAAGTCCACGGTCGCAAGGCTCTTTGCGGACGCCGGCCTGACCTGGATCGACGCCGATCGCATGGCCAAGGAGGCCATGGCCACCACCGAGGTCCAGGAGGCCATCCGCGGCCGCTTTGGCCCCGAGGTCTTCGCCGCGGATGGCAGCGTCGACCGCAAGCGGCTGGCGTCCCGGGTGTTCGCCGATCCCGAGGCACGGCGGGCGCTCGAGGCGATGATCCACCCGCGCGTGCGCGGCGAGATCCTCGCCAGGCTCGAACGCGAGCTCGCCGCCGGGCGGTCGGTGCTGCTCGATGTACCGCTGCTGCTCGAAAACGGCCTGATCGAGCGCTGTGACGCTTGCGTCTTCGTCGAAGCGTCAGCCGAAGTGCGCCGGCAACGCGCCCTCGAACGCGGTTGGAGCCTGGAAGAGCTCGAGCGCCGGGAGCAGGCTCAAGCGCCGCTCGCCGTGAAAAAGGCCAGATGTGCCTATACGATCCGCAACGAAGGCTCGCTGCACGACACCGCACGGCAAGTGCAGGCGGTCCTTCTGCAACTGGGATAGCTCCCCCCCTCGTATCCGAACCAGATCCACACTGCTGCTCGCACCGGCAGGGCGGATCGTCAGCCAGGCTGCAGCATGGTCAAGCCGCGTCCGATCGTTCCTGCGCCACCCCCCGCTTCGGCACCCACCCCCAGTGTGCCTGGGAGACTGCTCGTGACCAGAGACCCCCGAGAAGACCGCGCCGCCCCGCCCGTCGAGACCCTCGGCGACCAGGATCGCAACGAGATCTACGAAGCAGCGAAGCGCAGTGAATCGGAGATCCCACGGCTGCAGGCGATGCCGATGGCACAGTTGCTCGAGTGCGCACGCCTCGAGGGCATCGAGGGGTACGCCGGCCACTCGCGCCAGGAGCTGATCTTCCTGCTGCTCAAGCGCCGCGTGACCAGCGCCGGACTTGGCTGGGGTGAAGGCGTGCTCGATGTGCTCCCCGACGGCTTCGGATTCCTGCGCTCGCGCCGCAGCAGCTACCAGGCCGGACCTGACGACATCTACGTGAGCCCGAGCCAGATCCGCCGCCTGAACCTGAAGAGCGGGCACCTGATCGCGGGACCCGTGCGGCCACCGAAGGAGGGTGAGAAGTACTTCGCGCTCCTGCACGTCGAGGCGGTGAACGGCGGCACGATCGAGGAACTGCGCCAGCGGATCCCGTTCGAGGACCTCACGCCGCT
>CAZSKV010000237.1:0-2259 GCA_964607495.1 uncultured candidatus Brocadiaceae bacterium | reverse complement strand
GGCGCCGAAGCTCACGTCGCCGATCGGAACGCGTTGGGTCGTCGCGGTCATGGGGGAATCCTAGCCTAGGTTGTGGAAGAGCCGCGCGCGGGTGTGCAGGCACCGGATCTCGACCGGCGTCGTGCCGCCGAGGTCCCCGTCGATCTGGTAGGGGACGGGCCGCTCCGCTTCGACCCGGATCGTCCGCGCGGTCGTCGCGCCGAGGCTCGCCGAGGGCTGCAGGCAGCCGATCGCGGCGCGCAGCGCATGCCACGCGTAGCCGAGGCGGCGGCGCGACGTGCAGCTGATCGCGTGCAGCTCCCCGTCGCGGATGTCGATCGCGCCAGGCATGGTGAACATCCCGCCGTAGTTGCGGACCCGCGTCGCGAGCAGCTCCGTCACGTCGTGGAGCGTCCGGCTCGCGTCGAGCGTGACCCGCAGGCCGGTCAGCGGCCATCGCCACGCGACCTCTCCGACCGGACCCACCCAGCTGCGCAGGCCGCCCTTGCCGCGGCGCCGCCGTTCGAGGGCCTCGACCAGCAGACCGTCGACGCCGACGCCGCAGAACAGCAGGAAGCGCCGCCCGTTCGCCTCGCCCAGCGCGGCCTCCAGGGTCGTGCCCGTGTGCAGCAGACGCGCGAGCGCTTGCGGATCGGCGGGCAGGCGCAGCTCCTTGGCGAGCACGTTCGCAGTGCCGAGTGGCAGGACCGCGAGCGGCAGCGAGGGATCGGCGAGGCCGTTCAGGATCTCGTTCAAGGTGCCGTCACCGCCGACGCCGACGATGGCGTCGACGCTGGCCGGCACGATCGCAGCCGCGCGCGCCCTGGCGTCGCCCTTGCTGGTCGTGAAGTGCAGCTCCGCGCTGGCGCCGAGGCGGCGCAGCTCGTCCTGCAGGCGCGGGGCGAGGGCGCGCGCGCGGCCGCCGCCGGCGATCGGGTTGGCGAGGATCAGGAAGCGACGGGACATCGTGGGCTTTGTAGCCTTCCGCAGCGATGGGGTGTCCTGAAAGCCAGACCTTCACCCGAGGCAAGGCGAAGCTGTGTCGAACTAGCGGGTGCGAGTCCCGTCGCGGAAAGCGTCGAAGCACCGCGTAGCAGGCTCCAGCCCGGGCGAGAGATCGCCCGTGCGGAGCGGAGCGTCCAGAGCCCGAGCCGAGCCGGTCATGGCGCGGCGAAGGCAAGAGACTGTGTGCGAGCACGGCGCGGCGCGGGACTTCCCCGGGGTACGGAGGAGGGCAAGGCGGGGGGCGGGTGGCCGTGTCCCGCTGAGCGGGAATCGGATGACTCCGGGCTCGAGCCGCAGCGGCCCGCTGGCGATGACAGGGGATCCGCGAGCAAGCGCTGCCCGGCAGTCTCTATCGCAGGATCACGTCCCCATTGACGTTGGTCAGTCGCACCTGCACGGGTTGCTGATCGAGCACTGCCTGCGCGTAGATCGTCACGCCGGCGAGTGCGGGCAGGTTCGGGACCGGGATGGTCAGCGAGCCGATTCCCGCGGGCTGCGGGATCACGAACGGCGGCAGCGCAACCGAATTCGTGAGGTCGATGCCGATCGTGCCGAACGGCGGGAACGGGATGTTCGCGGTGCCGGTCGAGAGGAACGGGAAGGCGGTTTCCGTGGTGGTCGCAGGGCCGTAGCGGGAGTAGACGTCGAGCTGGTAGTTGCGGCCGACGTGGAGGACGTAGGGGGCGTCGAGTTGGCGGAGGAGGTTGTGGTAGAGGAGGCTTTGCCTGAAGTTCCCGAGGACCAGGTCGAGGTCGCTGTCCCCGTCCACGTCGCCGAGTGCCAGCGAGTTGGTCCAATGGATGCCGAGCGGCATGAGGGAGGCCGTCGCATCCGTGAACGTGCCGGTGCCGTTGTTCAGATAGAGGCGGCTTTGCTGCTGGTAGTTCCCGACGACCGCGTCGAGGTCGCCGTCCCGATCCACGTCGCCGAGCGCCAGCGACTGGGTGGCGTAGAAGCCGACCGGCATGCGAGAGGCCGTCGCATCCGTGAACGTACCTGTGCCGTTATTCAAATAGAGGCGGCTCTGCTCCGCCCCGAAGTAATTGCCATTCCCAACGACCAGGTCGAGGTCGCCGTCGCGGTCCACGTCGCCGAGCGCCAGCGAGTAGGTCCTGTAGCTGCCGACCGGCATGCGAGAGGCCGTCGCATCGGTGAACGTGCCGGTGCCGTTGTTCAGGAAGAGGCGGCTCTGCACGGAGAGGGTCCCGACAACCAGGTCGAGGTCGCCGTCCCCGTCTTCGTCGCCCGGCGACAGCGAAGTGGTGGGGAAGCTGC
>CAZSKV010000236.1:0-5443 GCA_964607495.1 uncultured candidatus Brocadiaceae bacterium | reverse complement strand
TCGCCGAGCGGCTCGCGAGGGGCAAGTGACCGGGCCGCCGGCGGTGGTCCTGGTGTTGTGCACGGCCGCCACGGCGGACGCCAGCGTGCTGGCCGACCGCCTGCTCGAAGAGCGGCTCTGCGCGTGCGTCAACCTGCTGGGTCCGCTGGCGTCGCGCTACCGCTGGCAGGGCCGCATCGAGGAGGCCCAGGAGATGCTGCTGCTGATCAAGACCCGCGCCGATCTGGCGCCGGCCCTGCGCGCGCGCATCCAGGCACTGCACGCCTACCAGGTGCCCGAAGTGCTGGAGTTCAGCAGCAGCGGCGGTCTCGACGCATACCTCGCCTGGGTGCGCGAGGCCTGCCGGCCGTGAGCGAAGCGCGCGAGGAACTGCCGTTCCGGCCCCGGTTGCTGCTGCCCGGCATCGTGCTCGCGGCAGCGCTCGGTCTCTGCGCGAGCGCGTTGCCGTTCGCGGACGCACGGCAGTGCTACCAGGGTTCGGTCGTGGCGGCGGTGACGGCGCTGTGCGCGTTCTGCTGGCTGACCGGGGCGCTGCCGCTCGCGCCGGCGTCGCTCCTGCCGCTCGCGCTGCTGCCGCTGCTCGGCGCGCTGCCGACCAGGGTCGTGGCCCCGTGCTACGCCGACCCGATCACCTGGATGTTCTTCGGCGGCTTCGTGCTCGCGCTCGCGATCGAGCGCGCGCAGCTGCATCGCCGGATCGCGCTGCGCACGATCGCGCTCTTCGGCGTGCGCCCGCGCCGGCTCGTGCTCGGCTTCCTGGTCGCCGCCGTAGCGATCTCGATGTGGATCAACAACACGGCCGTCAGCCTGATGCTGCTGCCGATCGGCTGGGCGACCGTGAGCCGGGTCGAAGCCGAAGGCCTGCTGCCGCAGGCCGCGGCGCGCCGCTTCGGCGTCGCACTCCTGCTCGCGATCGCCTGGGGTGCATCGATCGGCGGCATCGCGACGCCGATCGGCACCGCGCCGAACCTGATTTTCTTCTCGGTCTACCAGCCGCTGGTCGCGGCCGGGAAGGCCGCGCCGGTCTCGTTCCTGCACTGGATGCTCGCGTTCACGCCCTTCGCGCTGTTGCTGACGGCGGTGACCTACGGGCTCCTGGCGCTGTGGTTCCGGCTGCCGGCCGGCGACGACCGCGCGGGCAGGGCGGTGCTCGACGAGGCCCGCGCGCTGCCGCCGATGCGCCAGGCCGAATGGAGCGTGCTGATCGTGTTCGTGCTCGTGGTCGTGGCCTGGATCACGCGCGGCGAGTTCACGCTCGGCGGGGGGGTGGCCGTGCCCGGCACCGGCTGGGGCCGCTGGCCGGAGGCGGCGTTCGGCCTCGCGCGCGACCGGGACGAGTTCGTGCTCGACGGCTCGATCGCGATCCTGCTGATGGCGCTGCTCTTCGTGCTGCCGATGCAGGGCCTGCGTGGCCCGCGGCTGATGGACTGGGAGACCGCCCGCCGGATGCCGCTCGAGATCCTGTTCCTGATCGGCGGCGGCGTCGCGATCGCCTCCGCGTTCGACAAGAGCGGCCTGTCCGCGGCGGTCGGCAAGGCGATCGCGCCGCTGCTCGGGACGGTCCCGCCGCTCGTGGCCGTGGGCGCGGTCGCGCTGCTGCTGGTCGCGCTGACCGAGTTCACGAGCAACACGGCGATCAACAGCCTGATGCTGCCGATCCTGGCCTCGATCGGCCAGGCGGCCGATCTGGACCCGCGGCTGCTGATGCTGACCTGCACGGTCGCGGCCTCCTGCGGCTTCGCGCTGCCGATCGGCACGCCGCCGAACACCGTGGTGTTCGCGACCGGCCGGATCCGGATCGGGCAGATGGTCGGGCCCGGGCTCGTGCTCGACCTGTTGAGCGCGGCGCTGCTGACCGCCTGGATGGCGTTCTGGGTCGTGCCGATCCTGGGGATCCGGCGATGAGCACGCTGCGCCTCTTCGTGGCCTGGTTCCTCGTGTTCGGCACCTTCGCGCATGGCTACCTCGAGAACACGGATGCGGTGGTGACGCTGCACGCGGCGCGGGCGCTCTGGCACCGCGGCGACCCGGGGCTGCTCGCGGAAGATCCGCTGCTGACGCCGGCCGAGCGGCAGGCGATCGCCCACAGCGGCCAGACCCTGCTCGGGAGCGGCGGCAAGCAGTACGCGCAGTTCGCGATCGGGCACCAGGTGCTGCTGGTGCCGTGCGTGGCGCTGGGCGAGTGGTGTGCGCGGCGCTTCCCCGCAGCCGAACGCGAGCTCGGCAGCCGGCACGGGGACGATCCGGCGTTCGGCCGGCACTTCTTCGTGCGCTTCTTCGCCTCGTGGCTGCCCGTGCCGTTCGCCGCGGGGAGCGCGGTGCTGCTCTTCTGGCTCGCGCGGACGCTGGGCAGCAGCGCGCGCGAGGCCGGCCTCGTGATGCTATGCGTCGTGGCCGCGACCCAGATGCTCGCCGGCGCGAGCGAGACGATGTCGGATGGACCCGGCATGTGCCTCTTGCTCGCGACCGCGCTCGCGGCCTTGCGCTACGAGCGCGGCCTGGCCGGCGCCCGGGCGCTCGTGGCGCTCGGTCTGCTCGGAGGCGCGACCGTGCTGGTCCGCTATCCGAACGCGATCCCCGTCGCCGTGTGCGGCGTCCTCGCCGCTTGGGCCGCCTGGCGGCGCCAGCGCCGCGATCTGTGCTGGCTCGCCGTCGGCGTGCTGCCGGGCTGCGTGCTGCTGCTGCTCGCCAACTGGCTGCGCTTTGGCAACGTGTTCGAGACCGGCTACTCGGGCGGCGCCAACGCGCATTGGTTCGCGATGCCCTGGAAGTGGGGGATCCCGCTCGTGCTCGCGTCGCCCTGCAAGGGGATCCTCTGGTTCTCGGTGCTGCTGTGGCCCGCGCTGGCCCTCGGCCTCGCGCGGCCGCGCGCCGTCGGCGCCATGGCGTGGGCCGTGCTGCTGCTGCCGGTGCTGCTGGTCGCGCACACGCGCGGTTGGAGCGGAGCCCAGTGCTGGGGGATTCGCTACCTCACGCCCTCGGTCGTGCTCTTCTGCACGGTGCAACTGGCGCTCGGCAAGCCATGGCAGCGTTGGCCGCGGTGCTTCTCCCTCACGGTGCTGCTCGGCTGCCTGATCGGGGTGGGTGGGCTCCTGACACCCTACCGCGGTCAGCAGTACCTGGCCGCCAAGGCAACCGCGGTCGCCTACGCGCCACAGATCGCCAACCAGGGCCTCGATCCCGCAGACGCCTACCACACCGACCTGCGCTTCTCGCCGCTGCACACACACTGGCTCTACGCGCTGCAGGGTGAGCGGCTCGAGCGCGACCTGCCGGCGGCCACGGCGGCGCTCTTCGGCGTGCGCGTCCCGGCGGACACGCCGCCCGTGCTGCACGAGGATCGCGGCTTCCGGCACGTCTGGTGGCGGGTGCTGCCGCTGCCGTGGTGGGGCGGGGGACTCTGGTTGTTGGCGTGCGCCGTGGCCGTCGTTCAAGCCGGGCGCCGAATCTGCCGATAGCACTGGCGATTCCCCCAACGTCCAGGACTCTCCCATGATGGCTTTGTCGCCACTCTTGCTCGCCCTCTTGTGCCTCCCCCAGGACCCGGCGCCGGCTTCCGCACCGGGTCGCGACCGGATCACGCTCAAGCTCGGCGGCACGGTCGAGGGCACGCTCCTGCAGGACACCAAGGACTACCTCGAGATCCGCCTCGACGACGGCACGGTCGTCGGCTTCGAGCGGAAGCTCGCAGCCACGGTCGAGCGCGGGATCGCCGCGAGTGCTGCGCCCGTGAGCCCGCCTGCGCGCGTGGCGCTGGCGCGTGACCAGTGGTACCTGCTGCACGACGGCGAAGGCAAGCTCGGGGGGCGCATGCACGAGACCTGCACGCTCGGCGAGGAGATCCGGATCGGCGAAGAGTGGGAGTTCCGCGACGACAAGAGCACGACCGAGGTCACGATCCTCGAGGTGCTCTCGGCGGAGCTCATGCCGCTCTGGTGCTTCTACCACGAGCGCACGCGCCAGAACGGCGACGAGCGGCTGGTCAGCGAGCGGATCGTGCGCGCGACGGTGCACGGCGACCGGCTGCAGATCGAGCGCAAGACCCTGCTCAAGGACGAGACCAGGAACTACGACTTCCCGCACGGTGCGACCTTTCCGCTGGCTGCGCTCGAACGCCTGCGCCGCGAGGTGATCGCCGGCGGCCTCGAGGAGCGCATGGTGTTCGATCCCGCGCGCGAGGAGCTCGTGCGGCGCAAGTTCCAGCAGGTGCTGCGCCGCAAGGTCGAGCACAACGGCAGCACCGTCGAGGTGCGCGAAGTGCGGACCGGTGGCGAGCAGGGCGGCAACATCGAATGGTGCGACGCGTCCGGGAAGACGATCCGCCGCGAGGTCAACGGTCCGGCCCTCGTCGCGGTTCCGGCCCAGGCCGAGACCGCCAAGGGCCTGCAGCGCTTCGCCGGCGAGGTCCGGCAGACGGCCTTGCGGCGCGAGGAGAAGGGGCGCTTCGGCATGTGGTTGCCGAACCCCAACTGGCGCTTCGACGACGGGCTGGCCGCCGGCCAGATCCGCGCGCGCGCCGCGATCCACTCGGCACGCGTCAACCTCGTGCTGCTCGAGAACCTGGACAAGGACCTCTCCGTCGACAGTGCGGCCGACTCCGTGCAGCGCTGGCTCGAGCTGACGGATCTCGACCTGCGGCTCGAACGGCGCAGCGAGACGCAGGTGCGCGGGGCGCGCGCCGTGTGCCTGGAGGCCGGCATCGCGCGTTTCGCCGCCAGCGGCCCGCAGCGGGTCCGGCTCAAGGCCTACGTGTTCCCGGCCCTCGGCCGGCTGATGGCCTTCGTGGCCCAGGCGCCGGCCGAGGACTTCGGCAAGCTCGAGGTCGACTTCCAGCGCATGCTGCAGACCGTCGAGGCGCTTCCGGAGAAGAAGTAGCCCGCGGGCGCGCGGCCGGCCGGCCGCGCGCGTTCGTGCTCGCAGCCGCACGCAAGGCTGCGTAGGGTGCCGCGTCCAAGCCGATCGACCCGAGGCCTACCTTGCGCACCCCCCTCTTCGTCGTTCCCCTCCTTGCCGCGCTGGTGGCGGCCCAGGCCCCGACCCCGACACCTACCTCGGCGCCGACCCGGCTCACCCTCGAGCAGACGATCGGGCGCGGCGCGCGCGTCGAGTACGTGACGCCGCCGCCGCCCGTGCGCTGGGCGCCCGACGGCAAGCACCTGCCGCGCGGCGAGGAATGGCTCGAACCGCTGACCGGCAACGCGGTCGCGCGGCCGGAGACCCGGACCGAATCCCGGCCGGCGCGCGGCGGCGCACGCCGGCGCGGGCCCGGCAGGGCCGAACTGCCGGCGGATGCGGGAGCGGCGCGCGAGGTCCAGCCCAGTCCCGACGCGAAGCGCACGGCCTTCGTGCGCGACCACAACCTCCAGATCTACGAGGCCGCCACCAAGGAGACCTGGGCCGTGACCAGCGATGGCGCGCCGTCGATCCGCAACGGCATCACGAC
>CAZSKV010000235.1:0-19540 GCA_964607495.1 uncultured candidatus Brocadiaceae bacterium | reverse complement strand
GCGCCGTTGGGGCCCAGCAGGCCGACGATCTCACCCGACTCGACGCGGATGTTCACGTGGTCGACGACGCGGCGCCGCCGGTAGGTCTTGGTCAGTCCGTCGGTGCGCAGCAGCTCAGTCATCGGATCAGGCCGATCCGCTGCGGACCGGCGGGCCAGGTCGGCCAGAAGGTGACGAGCGCGCGGCCGAGGATGTGCTCGCGCGGCACGAAGGGCGTCAGCTCCTCTTCGGGCGTCCACACGTGGTCGCCTTCGACGAAGGTGAGCTTCTCGGCGTTGTAGGTCGTGCCCACCTTGCCCGTGAGCGCATAGACCTCGCCGAGTTCGTCGGTGAAGGCGATCTGGCCGCGACTCGGCACGACCACCGGGTTCTCGTCGGCATCGACCGGGTCGGTGAGCCCGCGCGCACGCTTGTTGCCGCGCAGGACCTTGGCCTCGGGGTGCCGGCGCGGATCGACGAGCCTGCCGTCCGGCAACATGCCGACCTTGATCGTCGTCCACGCGCGCGAGTCGGCCGAAGCGAGCGTGTTGTCGCCCATCATGAAGTAGTGCCCCTCGGGGACGGCGATCACGTTGTTCGGCTTCACGTAGTCGTCGGTGTAGTGCTGGTCGTAGGCGACGTGCAGCCCGGCCAGGCGCAGGCGTCCGCCGCCGCGGACGTCGAGGGAGAGCGAGGCGCACCCTGCCGGCAGGTCGGTGACGACCTTGAGCTTGCCGGCGTCGAGCTCCTTGACCTTGGTGCCGTTGCGCCAGATCACGAGGAAGTCGTCGACGTGCTCGAAGGCGAGCTCGGTCGTGCCTGCGCTCAGCGCGAACTCGAACGGTTCGGAGGCAGCCTCCTCCTTGCCGGCGAGCAGTCCCCTCAGGCGGGCCTTGCCTTCCTTGCACTCGAACACGAAGCGGCGGTCCTTCTGGCCGATCTGCCCGAGCGCGAGCGCCATCGCCAGCTCGAAGCTGGTCGGCGCCTGCTCGCAGGTGAACGCGAACTCGAAGCGCGCGTCCTGCACGGCCTCGGCCATGGTCGGATTGCCTTCGCGCCGGATCGCCTGCGCGACCGCGGTCGGGTAGCCGTCCCAGATCAGGTTCGTGAGCGCCGCGCCCTGGCCGTTGGGGTAGCTCAGGCGCGCGCTCTGGCCCGCAGCCACGTTGGCCGTCAGGTCTTCGCCGTCCTGGGTCCAGGCGGAGCCGTGGAACCAGGTGCCGAGGATGCGCGAGTCGTTGTCGAGGATGCGGCGCGCAGGATAGATCTCGCGCCAGAGCCGGCTCTGCAGGATGTCGGGCTTGCGCAAGGCCGTCAGCTTGTCGGGCGAGGCGAGCACGTTCTGCTCGTTCACGCCCGCCGCGCACTGGTAGAGGTTGCCGCCGCCGATGTGCAGGCGGTCGCCCGGCACGCCGACGCAGCGCTTGACGTAGCTCTGGATCTTGCGGATCGGGTAGCGGAACACCGTGATGTCCCAGCGCTTGGGCTCGCAGATCTCGTAGCGGATCTTGTCGACGAGCAGGCGGTCGTGCACCCCGGCCTCGCGCGAGCCCATCATCGTCGGCTGCATCGAGCTCGTCGGGATCTGGTAGGCCTCGAGGCAGAAGTACTTGAGCAGCACGGCCATCAGGATCGCGACCGCGAAGGCCTCGACGTTGTCACGGATCGGGCCGCGCTTCTTGTGCTTGCGTGAGATGACTGCGTCCGCCGCGGCGTCCGCTGCGATCTGGGTCACGGCGCCGAGCAACTCAGAGGTTGCCTTGTCCGGGCTCATCTCACTCCTCGTCTTCGTCGGTGGTCAGCACCGACAGGAACGCCTTCTGCGGGATGTCGACGTTGCCGATCTGCTTCATCCGCTTCTTGCCCTCCTTCTGCTTCTCCCAGAGCTTGCGCTTGCGCGTGATGTCGCCGCCGTAGCACTTCGCGGTCACGTTCTTGGCGAGGGCGGCGATGCTCTCGCGGGCGATGATCTTGCCGCCGATCGCCGCCTGCAGCGCGACCTCGAACATGTGCCGCGGGATCTCCTTGCGCAGCTTCTTCAGCACCTTGCGCGCCCGGGACTCGGCCTGCTCGCGGTGGCAGATCATCGACAGGGCGTCGACCTCCTTGCCGCCGACCAGCAGCCGCACCTTGACGAGGTTGCTCACCTGGTAGCCGATCACCTCGTAGTCCATCGTGCCGTAGCCGCGCGTCATCGACTTCAGCCGGTCGTGGAAGTCGAAGATGATCTCGGCGAACGGGATCTCCCAGGAGATCATCACGCGCTCGCGCCCGTAGTACTCGGTCTTCTTGTAGGTGCCGCGCCGCTCGGTGCCGAGCTTCATGACCACGCCGATGCAGTCGGTCGGCACGACGATGTTCACGACCGCAATCGGCTCGAGGTAGTCGACGATCGTCGCCGGATCGGGCAGCTCCGACGGCGAGCGGATCGATTTCTCCGGCTGGGGCGTGCCTGGTTGCGCATGCAGGCGCACGCGGTAGGTCACGTTCGGCGCGGTCTGCACGAGGTCGAGATCCTCCTCGCGCTCGAGCCGCTCCTGGATGATCTCCATGTGCAGCAGGCCGAGGAAGCCGCAACGGAAGCCGAAGCCGAGCGCGTCGCTGCTCTCGGGCTCGAACACGAACGACGAATCGTTGAGCCGCAACTTCTCGAGCGACTTGCGCAGGTTCTCGAAGTCCCCGGGGTTGGTCGGGTAGATGCCGCAGAACACCATCGGCTGCGGCTGGCGGAAGCCGGGCAGCGCGGGCGCGCGCAGCCGCTCGTCGGCGTGCGTGACGGTGTCGCCGATCACGACGTCCTGCAGGCGCTTCACGTTGGCGATCAGGTAGCCGGCCTCGCCGGCGTGCAGCGACGGTTCGGCGAGCATCTTGCCGGGCACGAGCCGGCCGACCTCGTGTACCTCGTAGGTCGTCTTGGTGCCGGGCATGTAGACCATCTCGCCCTTGACGATCGTGCCCTGCAGCACGCGGATGTAGACCACGACGCCGCGGTAGTCGTTGTAGATCGCGTCGAAGATCAGGGCTTGCAGCTTGCCGGCGGGGTCGCCCTTGGGCGGCGGCACCTTGGCGACGATCGCCTCCAGCACGGCCTCGACGTTGAGTCCGGTCTTGGCGCTGATCGGGATCGCGTCCTCGGCCGGCAGGCAGATCGCGTCCTCGATCTCGGTCGCGACCTCGTCCGGACGGGCGTGCGGCAGGTCGATCTTGTTGATCACCGGGATGATCGTCAGCTTGTTCTGCTCGGCGAGGTGCGCATTGACGACCGTCTGCGCCTCGACGCCCTGCGAGGCGTCGACGAGCAGGATCGCGCCCTCGCAGGCCTGCATCGACTTCTGCACCTCGTAGTTGAAGTCGATGTGCCCCGGCGTGTCGATCAGGTTGAAGAGGTAGGTCCTGCCGTCCTTGGCCTTGTAGCGCATCGCGACCGGATGGGCCTTGATCGTGATGCCGCGTTCCCGTTCGAGGTCCATCGAGTCGAGCAGCTGGGCCTGCATGTCGCGCATCTCGACCGTACCCGTCAGTTCGAGCAGGCGGTCGGCGAGCGTGGACTTGCCGTGGTCCACGTGCGCGATGATGCTGAAGTTGCGGATCAGGCTGATCTCGGTCACTGCCGTCGGTCCCTGAGGTAGGAGACGAGCCGGCGCAAGGCCTTGCCGCGGTGCGAGACGCGGTCCTTCTCGTCAGGTGAGAGCTCGGCGAAGGTCTTGTCGGGGATCTCGCGTGGCACGAAGAGTGGATCGTAGCCGAAGCCATGATCGCCGCGCGCAGCCATCAGCAGCGTGCCCTCGCAGGTTTCCTCGAACGCCGCGAGCACGTTGCCGGCGGCGTCGGCGAGGCAGATCGAGCAGACGAAGCGCGCCCCGCGTTGCGTCGCCGGCACCTGGGCCAGTTCGCGCAGCAGCTTGGCGTTGCGCTCCTGGTCGGTCCTGCCGGGCCCGGCATAGCGGGCCGAGTGGACACCGGGAGCGCCGTGCAGCGCATCGACGCAGAGCCCGGAATCGTCGCCGAGGGCCGGGGCGCCGACCTGGAGCGCGAGGGCCGTGGCCTTCTGGCGCGCGTTGCCGGCGAAGTCGGGCGCGTCCTCCGCGACCGTGATCGCCCGCGTGCGGATCGCGATCCCGAGCGGCGCGAGGATCCGCTCGAGTTCCAGCCGCTTCTTCGTATTGGCAGTCGCCAGCCAGATCTCGCCCGGACCGCTCACAGGCCGAGGGCTTGCCGCTGCTTCTGGTTCACGTCGGCGCAGGCGAGCCGGGCGAGCTGCAGCATCTGCGCGAGTTGTTCGTCGCTGAAGGGCGAGCGCTCGGCCGTGCTCTGCACTTCGACGAAGCGCCCATCCGGCGTGCACGCGACATTCATGTCGACCTCCGCCTGGGCATCCTCCTCGTAGTCGAGATCGACCACCGGCACGCCCTGCACGAGACCGACCGAGGTCGCGGACACGAGGTGCCGGATCGGCGACTTGCGGATCGTGCGCTGCTCCTCCAGCCAGAGCATGGCGTCGTAGAGCGCAACCGCGGCGCCGTTGATCGCGGTCGTGCGCGTGCCGCCGTCGGCGGAGAGCACGTCGCAGTCGATCCAGATCGTCATCTCCGGCAGCGCCTTGAGGTCCACCATGCTGCGCAGGCTGCGCCCGATGATCCGCTGGATCTCGTAGCTGCGGCCGTCCACGCGGTTGCCGCGGCCGTCACGCAGCTTCCGGCCGTGGGTGGAGCCGGGCAGCATCGAGTACTCGGCCGTCATCCAGGCCTGACCCTGCAGCCACTGGGGCGCCTTGTCGGTGAAGCTCACCGTGCACAGGACCTTGGTCTTGCCGCACTCGACGAGCACCGATCCTGGGGCGTGCGGCGTGTAGCTGCGTGTGAACTTGATGAGCCGGGCGTGCTCGGGCCGGCGGTTGTGCGGGCGGTTCAGGGGAATGCTCCTGGCGCGGAAAAAGGGCGGGGAGTGTAGCCAGCGCGGCGACCTCCGAGAAGCAGCTACAGCGCCGGCTTCGAGATCCCAGAGGTCAGGTTCCCGCCAGGAGCGAGGACCCGAGCACGTGGCAGAGCGCCTCCCGGAGCTCCATCAGGCCGAACGGCTTGGTCACGACGTGGCAGCGGTTCCTGAGCTCCGGCGCGAGCTGTTCGAGCAGGTCGTGCTCCTGCGCCAGCAGCAGGACCTTCACCTCCGGGCTCTGCTCGAGGGCATGGAGCGCGAGCTGCTCGGTCGGACCGCGGCGCGCCCCCTGCGCCAGCACGAGGAGTTCGAAGCGTTCCGGCGTCGCGTCGAAGAGCGAGCGTGCCGCCGCGCCGTCGCCGATCGAGAGGATGTTGCGGCCGAAGCGCTCGACCTCCTGGGACAGGAGCCCGCGCAGCGAGGCGTCGTTCTCGAGGATCAGGACCCCACCGAACCGGTGCGGGGGCAGGGGTGGTCGAAGCTCGACGACCGGCTCGCGGACCGGCACCGCCTCGTCGGAGCTGGCGATCGTGAGCCAGATGCGCGCCGTGGCGTTCAGGCCCGGACTGTGCTCGAACGCGAGGCGGCCGTCCTGCCCGACGATCAGATTGCGCGCGGCCACGTAGCCGAGCTGGATCGACTCGGCGGCATGGCGGCGGGGGTGCATCACGTCCTCGCACTGGGCCTGGATCTCGATCTCGATCGACGGTTGACCCTCGGCGTCGTCGAAGCGGGTGTGAGCACGCAGCGCGAGGACGCCGGCATCCGGCTCGAGACCCAGCAGGGTCTCGACCAGGAACAGCACCGCGTTGCGGAGCGCGATCGCGTCGCCGAGTGCCTGTTGCAGCGTGTCCGCGCAGACCAGGTTCACCTCGAGGCTGCCGCCGGAGTGGTCCTCGAGCTCCTGGCGGACACCGGTCAGCAGCTCACGGATGTCGATCGCGCGGACCGGCAGCGGCTCGCGGTGCACGAACGAGAGGATCTTCTCGGAGAAGAAGCGGAGCCGGCGCACGCTGTTCCACAGCTGCTCCATGCGCACCGGCACGTGCGCAGGGTCGCCGATCACCTCGCAGAGCGACTGGGCATGGCCCTCGACCGAGGTCGCGAGGTTGCCCAGTTCCTGGCCGATGCTGACCGCGACGGTCTCGACGTTGGCGGTCTCGCCGACCACGAGGTTGCGGGTCTCGGCACCACGTTGGCTGGCGCTCTGCTCGAGCTCGCGCCGCAGGACTTCGGCCTCGCGCTGGTGCCGCCGACGCGCGGCACGGGCCAGCAGCAGCATCGTGCCGAGACTCAGGGTGCAGCCCAGCAGGAACCAGAGCAAGGAGTTCACGATGTGGATCGCCGGAGGGGGCCGGAAACACTAGCGCGAGGTCGGGCCCAGGGAAGACCGCGCGCGCTCAGTCCGGCGTGCCGAGGCGGAACTCGAGCTCGAGCTTGCCGAGACACTGGGCATCGGGTACCGCGACGACCAGGTCCCCGACGCGCAGCCGCCCACAGGCGCGCACGAGCGTCGTCGCGCAGAAGCGCCGGCCGCCCGTGATCACGGTCTCGGGCTCCGGCGTGCCGAAGCCGGAGATCCGTTCGCGCGGGATCCCGAGGAAGCGCAGGCGCAGGCGGTGGTCCTGGTGCTGGTTGTCGATGTCGATCCGCAGGCGCAGGCAGGACTCGGACTTGCGGCCTTCGACCTCGATCCGGCACGGGAAACCGCAGGGACCGCGCCCCAGCGCACCCGCGAGCACCAGCAGGTCGCGCGCCTTGCCCTGCTCGAGCAGGACCGGCTTGAGGAATGCCGGACTGAAGAGCCGCGCCCGCTCGCCGGCGAGCGGCTCGAACCCGTCGAGCGTGCCGCGGTCGCTGCGATCCTCGAAGATCAGGGCGCCTTCCGCGTGGTCGCCGTGCTCGCGGTCGACGAACACGAAGCCCAACCGCCGGCTCCAGCGGACCCTGGCCCCGCCAGAGGCGACGAGGATCTCCTTGCGCTTGCGCAACTCCTTGCCCTGCACGAGGGTCAGCGGATCGACCTCGGGAGCCGGCTCGGGCGGCGCCGGACGGCACAGCGACTCCGCCTCCTCGAGCGCGACCAGCAGGCCGCGGGCGACGCCGTCTTGCACCGTGCCGGCGAGCAGGTCAGGCGCCTCCAGGCCCGCGAGTCGCGCGTGGGCGGCGGCGGTGCCACGGGCGGCCAGCGCGCGCCGCACGCGCTGCCACGCCAGCTTCAGCGGCATGCGCGCGTCCGCGGCCCCCTCGAGCGGCAAGGCGCACGGCCCGGGCGGCGCCTGGCGCTGCGCGAGCGTCGTGGCCAGGCGGTCGGGGTGGGGGGGCAACGCCGCAGACATGCGCAGTGGTGTATCCGACGCGCGGCGGCAGTTGGAAGAAGCGAGTCCGCCAGGACGCGCTTCTCCCCCGGCCCGCTTCCTGCCGAAAACGAGTGCATGGCAAGGGACGAGCTCCGGCTCTATGGCGATCCGTTCGCCGAGGACGCGCCGGCCCGCGGCCTGCGCGAGCTGCTGCGCCGCGCACGCGCCAGGGGCATCGTCGTGGGCCTGTGCCTGACCGTGGCGCGTGGTACGGACTCCGGCCGCGCCGTGGCGCTGAGCAACGGGGCGCGCGAGTTCACGCTGCGGACCAGGATCGGCGCCGAGGAGCTGCAGGCAGTGCTCGCGGCGGTCGCGCAACCGGTCGCGGCCTCGGCGCCGCTCTGTGCGTTCGGTGACCTCGAGACCTGCATGCAGGCCGCGCTCGAATGGCCCGACGCCTGCGTCGTCCTGCAGGGCGAAACCGACCTCGACCGCATGGTCGACCAGGTCGTGCAGTCGCTGCGCCGCGTGCCGCGCATCCACCGTGGCATCGCCCCGAGCGACCTCGAGCCCTTCCTCGGAGTGCCCGAACCCCCGGGTCGAGGCGTGTTCTTGCACGTCGCCCATGGCGAACGGGCGGACGGGACGGATCTCGCGATCCATGCCTTCGCCGCTCTCGAGGCCGGTCCCGACGCCGAGCTGCGCATCCTCGTGCGCCGCGTGGACTCCGCCCTCGAGGCCGCCTGGCGCGCTGCCGCCGGCACCGCGCGCGTCACGTGGGTCGCGGGCGACTTCACGCCGGCGCTGCTCAGCGACGTGGACGCGATCGTATTGCCCTGGCGCGAGCTCGTGGACGCGACCCTGCTGACCCAGGCACTCGCCTCGGGGCGGCCAGTCCTGGTGTCCCGGTTCGGAGCCACGGCGCCGCTGCTCGCGGCGCCCGGCATCTGCCTGCCGATCGGGGGCCGGCTCTGGCAGGATTTCGCGCCCGATCCGCGGGCGATCGTGCATGCCATGCAGACCGTGCGCGCGAAGCCCGAAGAGGTCGCGCAGACCGCTCGCCGGGCCCGCAACCACGTGGTCACGCGCCTGCGCGCGGACCAGCCCCGCCCGCCCCTGCCCGAGCCCTTGCGGCAGCGGCCACTCGTCGTGCTCGAGGCGCCGTACTTCTCCCGCTCTTCCGCCGGCGAGCTGAGCGCGGCCACCGCGCAGGCGCTGCTGCGTCGCGGCCGGGTCGACCTGCGGCTGGTCGCGAGCCTGCCGTTCTCGACCGGGCTGGCCGCGTTCCGGACCGAGCATCCCGAGCTCGTACCGCTGCTCGCCCGCCGGCTGCCGACCGCGGACCTCTGGATCAGCGCCGGTTGGCCGCCGCGCGCGGATCGTCCGGACACGAACTGCTGGGCGTTGCGCTTCGACTGGGAATACGGCGCGATACCCACCGAGCTGACCCCGCTCGTGCCGCAGGAAGCCGATCGCGTGATCGTGCACAGCCGGGCCGTGCGCCGGGCGGTGGCAGCCTGCGGCCGGCCGCTGGCAGGGATCGAAGTGATCCCGCACGGCGTCAGGGCCGATGTCTTCCATCCGCGTGCCGAGCCGCTCGCGGAGGTCATCGCGTTCAAGCGCGGTCGCCGCGCGCTGCTCTTCGTCGGCGGACTCGTCTGGCGCAAGGGCATCGACGTCCTGCTGCGGGAGCTGGCCGAGCACTGGCGTCGCGACCAGCCGATCTGTCTGGTCGTCAAGTCCGTCGGCGCCGCGACCAGCTATGCGGGCTACGAGCTCGGCGAGCTCGTGCGACGCTTCGCCGGGAATCCGCGTGCGGTCGAGACGCTGTGCATCGAGCGCGACCTGACGCCGCAGGAGATGGCCGGGCTCTACCGGGCCTGCGACCTCCTCGTGCACCCCTACCGGGGAGAGGGCTTCGGCATGCCCGTGCTCGAGGCGAGAGCCTGCGGCCTGCCCGTGCTCGTGACCAAGGGCGGCAGCACCGACGACTTCGTCGACGACACGACCTGCGTCGCGATCCCGGCCGATCGCAGGCCGGTGGAGCTGCCGGGACCCACCGAGGGCAGACCCTGGGTGCTCGAGCCGGACCAGCAGGCCTTCACGCTCCTGTTCCGCGAAGTGCTGCTGCATCTCGACGCGATGGGCGAGGTGGCGAGGGAGCAGGCGGTCGAGGTGCCGCGCCGATGGTCGTGGGAGGCCGCCGCCGCGGCGCTCGAGCGGATCGCGTTCGCCGCCCAGGGCAGTGCCCGGGCCCGGCGCCCGGCACCGAAGATCGAGGTCACGGCATGAGCCTGCGCAAGCACCTGCGCGTCGCCTGGCGCCTGCCCCTGGTGCTCACGCGTCAGGACGGCGGGGAGAGCGTGCGCGCCACCTCCTGCAACCTCTCGGCCGGCGGACTGCTGGCGTTCGCCGGCGGCGACTGGCGCGAAGGTATGGATCTCAGGGTCCAATTCGAGGCCGGCGGCCAGCGCTTCGCGCTGGGCGCGCGGATCGCGCGGACGCAGCCGCACGAGCAAGGTCTCGTCGCCGTGGCGTTCGCAGGCGTCCAGGCGGGCGAGTTGACCCTCCTGCGCCAGGTCGTGCTGCAGCAGGCACTGCGGCAGATGACCGCACTCGGCGAGATGCCGGTGTTCTGGGAC
Organism: uncultured candidatus Brocadiaceae bacterium; assembly: GCA_964607495.1. GTDB lineage: Bacteria > Planctomycetota > UBA1135 > UBA1135 > UBA2386 > CAZSKV01. Next base: position 9,684 of record CAZSKV010000235.1, on the reverse strand, counting down.
CTGGGTGACCACGAACTGCTCGCCCTGGCCGGCGCGTGCCACGAGGTTGCGCTGCGCCAGGGCAGCACGTACCCCGAGTACGGGGACGAGGCGACCTCGGCCATGTTCGTGCGCTCCGGATGCCTGCAAGTGCGCGGGCGGGATGGCACGCGCGTCTGCCACCGTGGCCAGAGCTTCGGGGAGCGCGGCCTGCTCGGCGGTCAGGCCCAGTGCCTGGAGATCGCGGCCCTCGAAGCGACGGAGCTCTTCGTGCTGCCGCGCGCCGCGTTCGTCCACCTCAAGGAGTGCGACCCGCAACTCGCGGTCACGATCTGCGAGCTGTTGCTCCGCTGACAAGGACCCCACGACTCAAGCCGGACCCCGACCCTGGCCGATCTACCGACCTGTCGGCGCCAACACGGCGGTGCCGACGAGGCAAAGGAATGATCGAATTCGACCAGGGCTCGCTGGGGCGCACCCAGCAGTTGCTCGATGCGTTGGCACTCCGTGCCAAGGTCGCGATGCACAACATCGCGAACCAGAACACGCCCGGCTTCAAGCGCTACGAGGTCTCGTTCGAGGCCGAACTCGGGCAGGCGCTGGCCTCGGGCGGAGACGGCCAGGACGTGCGGCCGACGGTCACCCGTGACGAATCCGGACAGCCTGGCGTCAACAACGTCTCGGCTGTCGACGAGCAGGCCACGCTCGAGAAGGTGCGGATGCTGAACGACATCTTCACGCGGCGGGCCGGTTCCTACTTCCAGCGCATGAACCGCGCGATCTTCGGCAGGTGAGGCCGACCACGATGAACAACAGCGCCTTGCAGGGTGTGTTCCAGGGGTTCGACATCGCGGGGGCCGGGCTGCGCGCCGAGATGCTGCGCAGCGAGGTCGTGGCCGCGAACATCGCGAACATGAACGTGACCGGCGGCAAGGGCAAGGAGCCCTATCGCCGGCGGACCGTGGTGTTCGAGGAAGCTCTGACCCAGGCGCAGAACGATCTCGGCGGCACCAGGTCGCTGGCCGGTGGCGTCAAGGTCGCGCGCGTGCACGAGGACACGAAGACGCCGTTCGACACGCGGCACGAGCCGAGCAATCCGCTCGCCGACGAGCACGGCTTCATCCTGACCTCGAACGTCAACCTCTTCCACGAACTCGTCGATGTTGCCTCGATCGAGCGCAGCTTCCAGGCCAACCTCGCGGCGCTGCGCGCCTACCGGGGCATGGTCCAGGACGCGATCGCCAACATGAGGACCTGAGGGAGCAGCTGCAGATGACCAGCTTCGATGTTCTCGGTGCACGGTTGCAGGACGGGCCCAAGCTCGTCCAGGGCCGTGGCGGTGGCGAGCTCGCGCCGGCGGCCGGCGGCGCTGCCGGAGCGGGGACGGAGTTCTCGCGGTCGCTGGCGGAGGCGATCCGCGAGGTCGACTCCCTGCAGGCGGACTCCGCCGCCAAGGCGCAGGCTCTCGCGCTCGGCGAGGGCGGCGAAGTGCACGACCTGATGCTCGCGATGGGCAAGAGCGAGGTTGCGTTCAACCTGATGCTCGAGGTGCGCAACAAGATGCTCGAAGCCTGGCAGACGCTGCAAAGGACGGTGCTGTAGCGCATGCCCGCCTTCCTCGCGGAGTTCCTCAAGCAGATGCGCGGCATCTGGTCGCGTCTGGACGGGGCGCAGCGGCTCACGATGGGAGTCGTGCTGCTGGCCACGATCGCCGGGCTCTCGGCGGTCGTGTGGTTCGCCGGCCGTCCGGACTACCAGGTCGTGTTCACCACCGACGATCCCAAGGCCTTCGGCGAAGCCACGACCGTGCTCACCCAGGCCGGCGTCCCGTTCAAGGAAGAGGGCCATGCGGTCCTCGTCGAGAGCGGCCGGATGCGCGAGGCGCAGGGCAAGCTCTTCAAGGCGGGCGTGACCGGCCTGCGCGGGCCGGAGACGGACTCCGCGCTCAGCAGCCTGACGCTCGACGCGGAGGCGAAGAAGTTCCAGCTCGCGAAGGCCTCCTGGGCACACGCCGAGTTCGCGGTGCGCCAGATCGACGGCGTGCTCGCGGTCAACGTCGTGGCCAGCCAGCCCAAGCGCTCGCCGTTCCAGGCCCTCGACAAGCAGAACCAGCCGCGGGCCAACGTGGTCGTCACGATCCGCTCCGGGACCGCGTTCGAGGCCATCGCGCGGGCCGCGGTGGCGGCAGTCGCGAGCGCGACGAGCATTCCCGAGGAGTGCGTGACCGTCACCGACGCGAAGACCGCGCGCCGCTTCCAGGTCGACGGCGACCACGGCTCGGGCGCCGACGTCGGCGAGTTCATGGGTCTCGAGCGCAAGCGCTCCGCCGAGCTGACCGAACGCGCACAGGCGCTGCTCGACCGGCTCTATCCGAACCAGGCCCAGGTCCTGGTGACCGCGCAGCTCGTGCCGCAGTGGGAGATCCGCACCGAGAAGATCGTCAGCGAGACCCCGCTGCTCAAGGAAGACAAGACCGACAAGAAGGACAGCAAGGACGGCAACGGGGGCACGGTCGGGGATCCGAGCACGACGGCGATCGCGAGCGGCTCGAGCACTGCTCCGGGCGCGGCCGCGAACGCGTCGACGAGCAAGATCGAGACCAAGACCAAGAGCTACTACGACCCGGTGATCGGCGAGAGGCGTTCCGGCCTGCTCGCGCCCGAACTCAAGCGGCTCTCGGTCGCCCTGGCTCTCGACGAGGCGCTCAAGCCGGACGCGAAGAAGACCACCGACATCACGGCGCTCGTGAAGCAGGCGATCGGCTGGGACGACCAGCGCGACGGCCAGTCCTTCGCGATCCACGTCGACAAGTTCGCACCGGTCCAGGAGCTGATCGGCGTCAGCGCGCCGTCGTTGCTCGACCGGGCGATCGAGTGGGGCCCGGCTGCCGGCCAGGGTCTCGCGGTCCTGGTCGTGCTCCTGTTCCTGCGCAGCCTGCTGAAGAAGTCCCGGCTCGCGAAGGAAGAAGGCCCCGTGCCGCTGACCCAGGAGCAGAAGGAGACGCTCGCCCCCGAGGAGCAGGCCCGGCGCATGCGCCGTGAGATCGAGCGGTCGATCGCCGAGGATCCGGCGGCGATCTCGCGCCTGCTCGAGTCCTGGCTCGAGGAGCAGAAATCGTGAGCGACAAGCCGACGTTCGGCATGTCGCACGAACGTGCGGTCGCCGTGCTGCTGCTCTCGATCGAGCAGGAGCTCGCGGCCAGCGTGCTGCGCACCCTGCACGACGACCAGCTGGCGAGCATCACCAGGGCGATGAAGGAACTGCAGGAGATCGCGATCGGCCAGACGACGATCACGAGCGTCTACGAGGAGACGATCCGGCGCATGCGCCAGGGCACGCTCGCGCTCGGGGACGTCACGACCAGCATGGAGGCGATGCTGGTCAAGGCCTTCGGCGAGAGCAAGGGTCAGGACGCGATCCGCCGCGCGAACACCGAGATCCTCGCCAAGCGGCCGTTTGCGGTGTTCGAGGCGCTGACGGCGGACGACCTTGCGAACCTGCTGACCGAGGAACACCCGCAGATCGCCGCGGTGTTCATCGCCCACCTCGATCGCGCGAAGGGCGGCAAGGTGGTGTCGCACATGCCGGAGGCGCGTCGCGCCGAGATCCTGCATCGCGTCGCGACGCTGGACCGGACTCCGCCCGAAGTCGTGCAGCGGGTGCTCGACGTCATGCGCAAGAAGGTCAAGGATCTCGGCCTGACGACGCTGCGCACCGGGCCCAAGGTCTGGGTCAAGGCTGCCGCCAACATCCTGAACAACATGGGCGGGGGCGAGAAGGCGATCCTCGAGGAGATCGCGAAGTCCGACGAGTCCATCGCCGCGGGAATCCGCGAGGAGATGTTCACGTTCGACGACCTTGCGCTGATCGACAAGAAGTCGATGCAGAAGATCCTGGGCGCGATCGACACGCGCGTGCTCGCGGTCTCGCTCAAGGCGTGCTCCCCCGAAGCCAGCCAGAACATCCTCAACAACCTGTCCAAGCGTGCCGGCGAGATGGTCAAGGAGGAACGCGACAACCTCGGACCGATGCCGTTGACCGAGGTGCTCGAGGCGCAGCAGCAGATGCTGACCTTGATCCGTGACCTGATGGACAAGGGCGAGGTCAAGGCCGGCAAGGGCGCGGCCGAGCAGCTGGTATGAGCCACGTGATCGCGATGCCCGCGTCCGCGGACCTCCGCGGGTTCCGCATGCACACGCGCAGTGACGCGGAGCGCGAAGGTCCGTCGCCGAAGCTCGTCTGGCTCCTGAACCTGCGCCAACACCAGGAGCAGGAGGCACAGCGCCATGGTGCGGCCGTCGAAGCGCTGCGCGCCCTCGGGCGCGCGAGCGAGCAGGTGCAGCAGGAGCTCGCGCGCACGGCCACGCTCGCGGTCGAACTCGGGATCGCGATCGCGCGCGAGGTCGTGGGCGATGCCCTGGACAAGGGGCACTTCGATCCGGCCCCGATCGTGCAACGCTGTCTGGCTTCGGCCATCTCCGCCGGCGACGCGACCACGCTGAGCGCGACGATGCACCCCGCGGACCTGGCGCTGGTGCTCGCCGCGATCGAGGATCTGCCCGAGATGCGCGCGCAGGCGCGCGACGTCGCGTTCCATGCCGATCCGCGCGCGGCCCGCGGCACGGTGCGGGTCGTCAGCGGCGTCGGCCGCCTGGTCTACGATCCGCGCGAAGTCGTCGAGCGCGTGTGCGCAGCGATCCGCAAGGAAACCTCGGCATGACCCTGCCGGCGCACCTGCAGGCCGTGCTCGGGCGCGCGCGCGCCGAGAACCGGCCGCTGGTCGAGGGTCGCGTCCAGAGCCTGCTCGGCGTCGCGATCGAGGTGACCGGGCTGCGCGCCGTGGTCGGCGATCTGTGCACGATCCATGGCGTCAGGGCCGAGGTCCCGGCCGAGGTGGTCGGATTCCGGCAGGATCTCGCGATCCTGATGCCGTTGGGCGAGAGCGCCGGGATCGGCCCCTTCGATCCCGTGATCAACCACGGCCGCCCGCTCGCGGTGCCGGTCGGCGAGCAGCTGCTCGGCCGCGTGGTCGACGCGCTGGGGCGCCCGGTGGACGGCGGCGGGCCGCTGCGCGGCGAGGAGCGCGCGGTGACGGCCGACGCGCCGGCAGCCCTGACCCGCACTCCGATCCGGAAACCGATCACGACCGGCATCGCCGCGATCAACGGCTTCCTGACCTGCGGCAAGGGCCAGCGCATCGGGATCTTCGCGGGTTCCGGCGTCGGCAAGAGTTCGTTGCTCGGCATGATCGCACGCGGTTCCTCGGCGCATGTCAACGTGATCGCGCTGATCGGTGAACGTGGCCGCGAGGTGCGCGACTTCATCGAGGAATCGCTCGGGCCCGAGGGCATGCGGCGCACCATCATCGTCGTCGCGACCAGCGACGCCCCGGCGATGCTGCGCATGAAGGGGGCCTTCACCGCGGTCGCGATCGCCGAGGCCTTCCGCGAGCGCGGCAAGGACGTCCTGTTCATGATGGACTCGGTCACGCGCTTCGCCGGCGCCGTGCGCGAGATCGGCCTCGCAGCTGGCGAGCCGCCGACCCTGCGCGGCTATCCGCCGTCGCTCTTCGCCCAGCTCCCCAAGCTCGTCGAGCGCCTCGGCAGCGACGGCAAGGGCACGATCACCGGCATGATCACGGTGCTCGTCGACGGCGACGACATGAACGAGCCGGTCGCCGATGCCGTGCGCGGCTACCTGGACGGGCACATCGTCCTGTCGCGGCAGATCGCGGCACGAGGGCGCTTCCCGGCGGTCGATGTCCTCAACTCGATCAGCCGACTGATGGACCGGGTCGTCGGCCAGGACCACCAGCGGGCGGCACGCGCGGTCCGGGAACTGCTGGCCGTCCACGAGGAGAACCGCGACCTCGTGCAGGTCGGTGCCTACCGCAAGGGCAGTGATCCGACCCTCGACCGGGCCCTGTCCAAGATCGCCGCAATCGAATCCCTGCTCTACCAGGGCAAGGACGCGCGGACCTTCGCCGACACCCAGAAAAGGCTGCTCGAGATCGCAGCGGACTCAGTTTCCGGCCTTCGCATGGCCGATTGATGCTGCATGCGCCGGTTCCGCTTCCCCCTCGACAAGCTGCTGCGACTGCGCGGGCAGCAGCAGCGGCAGGCCCGCCGCGAGCTGGCGGCAGCCCTGGCGGAGCTGCACGCCGCCCAGGCGCGGATCGCGGGTGTCGCAGAATCGATCGCGGCCTGCGAAGCCGACCGGATCGCCCCGGGTCCGCTCTCGGGTCTCGCGTCGGCGCTCTGCAACGGTCTCTCGGCGAGCCTGGCCCGGCTCGAACGCGAACGCCTCGGTGCGCAGGAGCTGGTCGAGCAGCGGCGCAGCGCCTACGAGGTGCGGCGGCGCGAGCACGAGGCGCTCGCCAAGCTGTACGCGCGCCAGCGCGGGGAATGGGAAGTGCGCGCGGCACGTGAGATGCAGGCGGAGATGGACGAGGTCGCGCGACTGCGCTTCGTCGCGCGCATGCGCGAGGAGAACACGGCATGAAGAACATCCTGGTCATGGCCGGCATCGGTGCCGGCCTGTTCTCGGCGACCCTGGTCGGCCTGCTCGCGGCCCAGGGCCGGCTCGACTACGCGGGGACGCGCGGCATCCCGGTGCTGTCGCTCTTCTTCGCCGAGCCCGCGCCGGCGCCTGCTCCCGCAGGCGAGGCGACCGGGGCGCACAAGGACCCCGGCCCCGGGGCCGACAAAGACCACGAGGCCGGCGCGCTCGCCGAACGGGAGAAGCCCCTGCCGTTCCGCAAGGGGCAATCGATCCTGAACCCGCCGAAGGCAGACGATGGCGGCCATGGCGCTGCCAAGCCCGCGGACGAGCATCAGGAGACCCCGGCAGCGCATGCAGGCGAGGACGCCGGCAAGACCCACGCGGCGCGCGAGAAGCCGAGCGACTGGGAACACAAGGTCGACGATCTCCTCGGCCAGGGTCAGTACCGCAAGGGCAGGCTCTTCAACTTCCCGCGCTTCGACGCGGCGATGACCGTCGACGAGCTCAACGCGACCCTCGGGCGCGTCAAGGAACTGCAGGCGGCCCTCGACCGCGACCAGAAGTCGTTCGAGAAACGCAAGGGCGAGCTCGATGCCCGCGAGGCGGATGTCCGTGACCGGCAGAAGGCCGTCGCCGACAAGATGGCCGAGGTCCTGCAGGAGCGCGCCAAGCTCGAGCGCGAGGTCGAAGAGTTCCACCGCACCGTGCTGCTGATCAGGCAGGACGAGGAGCGGGGGCTGAAGGAGGTCGCCCGCACCGTCGCCTCGTTGCAGCCGAGTCAGGCCAGCAGCCTGATCCTGCAGATGTGGCAAACGCAGGAGGGCCAGGTCAAGGCGATGAAGGTCCTGTCGGTCATGGACCCCGAAGCGGCGGACGCGATCGTCGGCGAGTTCCAGGTCAAGCAGATCCAGGAGTTCGTCGAGAAGCGGCTGAAGGTGGTCCGCGAGGAAGCAAAGAAGCAGAAGAACTGAACTGGCTGGCCTCGGAGAGCCGATATCAACGGCCAGTCGATCGCATCAGGAGCGCATTTCCGTGTCCGCCGACGCCAACAAACCCAAGGAAGGCGAGCAGCCGCCAGTCAAGAAGAAGGGGCTGCCCCCGGTCATCCTCGTCGCCGTGGGCGCCGCGCTCGGGGGCGCCGGCGTCGTGTTCCTCGCCCCCAAGCCGCAGCCGGCCGGTCAGGGGGTCCACAAGGAGCCTGAGTACGAGACCGTGCAGTGCGCCGACAAGATGTCGTTCCTGTTCAACCCGAAGAGTGACTCGGGCAACAAGCAGGCGCGCATCTCGCTCTACTTCGTCGTCAAGCAGCGCAAGGACAAGCACGAGGAAGACAAGGTCAACGGCTTGATCAAGGCCAACTGGGAACGCGCGAAGTCGCGCGTGCTCGAGGTCCTGATGAGCCAGACCGTACCACAGCTGCGCAGCGCCGAGGGCAAGCAGCACCTCCGCAAGATGGTCATCGACGAGCTGACCCTCACCTTCTTCCTCCGTGGCGAGGCACAGGTCGTGGACATCCTGTGGGAAGACTACATGTTCTACTAGGACCGCGATGAAGGAGCTGCTCAGCAACGAAGAGATCGACACCCTGCTGGAGATGTTCCGCTCCGAGGGTGGTCCCGAGGGCGCGGCCCCGGACCTCGCGCTGGCCACTGCGCCGGCCAAGGAGGGCCCTGTCGTCAGCTCCGTCGACCTGTTGAAGCCGAACCGGCTCTCGCGCGATCAGATCCGCAACCTCGAGCGCCTCTTCGAGGGCACTGGCAAGGCCATCGGCGCCACGATCGGAGAGAAGCTGCGTGTCGACGTCCCGTGCGACTGCGTGGCCGTCGAGCAGATGCGCTTCTCGTCCTGGCTGTCGCTGCTGGGTGGTCCGGTCGCGGTCTACGTGATCAAGCTGCCGCCGTTCGAGCAGCCGGTCCTGTTCTCGGCGACTTCGAGCCTGCTCTATTCGGCGGTCGACCGGATCCTCGGTGGCTCGGGACGGCTGCAGCGCGTGCCGAAGGACTTCTCGGCGGCCGAGTACACGGTCGCCGACGCATTCGTCGGGCCCTGCCTCGATCGCATCTGCGACACGCTGCAGGACTGGGGCAAGTTCCGGTGGGAGATCGAGAGTCGCTTCTCGAACCCTTCGCTCGCCCAGATCCTGCCGGCCCAGGACGTCGTGCTGTCGGTCCACTTCCAGACCAGCGGCGAGTTCCTGCTCGGGGACCTGCGCTTCGTCGTGCCCTACGTCGCACTCGAGCCCTACCTGCGGACGCTCGAATTGGGCCCCGGGGCGCGGTTCCGCCAGCCGCCCGGGTCGATGCGCCAGTCCCTGCAGAAGACCGTCACCCCGGTGCAGGTCGAACTCAGCGTGCAGCTCGGCGACGCGCAGCTGCCTTTGCGGCAGCTGCTCGCGCTCGGCCCGGGTGACGTCGTGCCACTGAACAAACGCCTCGGGGAGCCGCTCGTGGCGCCCGTGCAGGGCCGGCCCAAGTTCCTGGGCCAGGTCGGAGTACAAGGACATCGGCTCGCGTTCCAGATCGCGAGCGTGCTGGGAGCATGAACCATGGCTGACACCCGCAAGGATCTCGCAGGCGCTCTCGGCGACGTGGCCTCGGCGGCGGCAGAGGTCGCATCCGCATCCGTGCAGCCGGTCGCGTTCGGCAACCTGGGTCCCGGCGCAGCCACCGGGACGAAGGACGACCGCAATCTGCAACTGCTGCTCGACGTCTCGATCCCGATCTCGGTCGAGGTCGGGCGCGCACAGTTGACGCTCGACGAGGTCCTGAACCTCGTGCCCGGCGCGGTCGTGCCGCTGGACAAGAAGTCCGAGGAGCCGATCGACCTGCGCGTCAACGGCAAGCTCGTAGCCAGGGGCGAGGTCGTGCTGGTCGACGACACCTACGGCCTGCGCATCACCCAGATCGTGGATGCCGCCGGGCGGATCGAGAGCCTGCGCTGAGCGGCGCGGCCTGGAACGGCCGCGGCCTGCACGCCACGCCGGATCGGCGCAACGCGCCGGCCCCGTCCGTTGCTCACGCCACCGGGGCGGGGCCACCACGGGTCCGTCGCGGCGGGTCACGCGGCCGTAGCCAGGGATCAGCGTGCCGGTCGTCGCGGTCGCGCTGCTGGTGTTGAAGATCCGGTAGATCGGGTAGGCACCCGGGATCGCCGGAACCATCGTGTCGGCGCCGTTGGTCACGCTGAGCTTCAGCAGATCACCGC